>CBFHAF010000320.1:0-5843 GCA_965653435.1 uncultured Chitinophaga sp. | reverse complement strand
GGTCACGGCTTTCTTCCTCCCCATACCCCCATCGGAGCGCGATCTTTACCAGGTGGACGTGGAACGAAGCATACCATTGATGAATATGCTCGGATAAAGGTGAACTCATAGCGCTATTCGCAACTTTTCTTGTGGCGAAAAAGTAGTAAAAATCCCCGGAATAAAAAAAATAAGAGGAATTAGTCCCCCGGCCCGAGCCTTCTGAACCCTTACTTATAGGGGTATCCGGCTGGTCGTCATCCCCCCATCCCCTATATTATAAAAAAACCGGACATAATTTCTTAAGCAAATCCTAACGGGGATGCCCGAAAGAGGCTCTTAAAGCCGCCCGTTCTTCCGCCTCCCTTTTCAGTTCTTCACCATAATTCTCACGGATATGGTTCATAAATCTTTGCGCTTTTTCCTTCGTATCCGTAAGCTCCATGATCAGGAGCGCTTCCTGCAATGAAAGGAATTCAAAGGAACAGGACGCCCTCGGCTTACGCACCCATTGCCTGCGCCCGACTGAAGCAGGCTTGTTGGAATCGTCATTATGATTGTGATGCATGCTCAAAATTTTAAATTCAGTAAAAAACAAAATCCTTACCGGAGATAACAAAATAATTATACATGTTATTGCTCTCCGGAGGCCCTTCCCGCGCAACCGGAGATGTCAGGTATTCGATATCCGTGAAGTCGAACGGATTATCGTATTGCCGCTCTCCCCTCCGCGATATTCTGACGTAAAATTTTATGCCGGTCATTTTCATAAACGCCGTCAGCCTCACAAAATGCCGCTGCCATCCCCGGTAATACAATTCCGCCCTCGAATTGCTCGAACCATCCACACCGACAGCATGGCCGGGATAAGCGCGTAAATAGCTTTCTATAAACAACAGGATCGTGGAAAACACTCTTATGCGGTTCCTGTACGTGAGCCTCGCATGAACATTTATTTTCCCTTTCCCGTCCACGGGCCCGAAAGCCAGGTTATAAGTTTTCGGGATAATGTCATGCGGCTCTTCACTTACCTCCAGCTTCAGGCGTACCTTATTTCCATCGCTCAACTCCGCATCAAACTCCCCAATACGCCTGCCTTCCACATACTCCACCGCATACACCTCCATAAAATCAATCTTCGATTTCAAGGTCATAACAAAACAATGAGATGAAAAACAAACAATGCTCTGCTGCAATGATATCACATTTTATAACACACCGGCGTTTTATACGCGCAAAAAATCCCACCTGATAAACACAATTTTTTCCACAAAAAAAGCCGGCCCTGCGGACCGGCTTTCCTGTTATGAAAACAGTTTCCTAGAATTTATAACCCACGCTCAAACGCAGGTTCCTGCCGGGTTCTGCCTGCCAGTAATAATACGCTGCATATGCAGCGCCGCTGTACAGGTACTCGTCCAGAATGTTAAACACGTTTGCGTTGACGCTGAACCTGTCTTTCTGCCAGAACAAACCTCCGTCCAGCCGGAAATAAGAAGGCATCGGGTCCTGGCCGGTACCGCCCCAGCTCCAGGTGGTCCTGTCTGCCTGGTAGCTGAATCCTGCCGAAACGCCGAACCCTTTCAGCAAACCTTTTTCGAGTTTATAATGCAACCATGCATTGGCATTGTGCTTTGCGTAACCAGGCACCACATCGCCCTCTTTGCTGCCGACAGCGGCAGTTTCGGAAGCACGGGATATCCTTGAATCCGTATAGGCATAGTTCGCCACCAGGCTCAGGCCTTTCACGATCTCGCCGCGCAGGTCGAACTCCACGCCTTCTGTTTTCGTCTGCCCCAGCTGCACGGAGAAATTGGAATTTGCCGGGCCGGGCGTCAGCTCATTGTTCTTGATTATGCGGTATGCGGATAAAGATGTATTCCATTTTCCTTCCATCCAGTCCTTCTTCACTCCTGCCTCGATGTTATTGCCGGTAACCGGTTTCACTTTTTCGTCCTTGTTCTCCAGTATCCCGGACTGCGGCAGGAACGATACGTCGTACAGCGCGTAAACAGACATTGATTTATCTATGGAATAGCTCAGGCCGATGCGGGATGTAAAACGGTTGTCGTATGTTTTAGTGCCGTAAGAATTTTCCTGCACATAGGTAAAACGGCCGGCCAGCGTTAAACGCAGCGTGTTGTCGAAAAAGCCCAGTTCATTCTGCACATACAGGCCGGTATAGAACTGGTCCAGGATATTGCTTCCCGCGCGTTCTTTCAGGCTTTTGCTGCGGTCGAATTTCGGGAGGCCCATTACAGGAGAGCCGTACCTGGGATTATTGAGATCAAAGAACGCATTGTTTGAATCCAGCGGGATGGTCTGGTTCCAGTCTGCCAGGTAATGTTTGTTACCCACGTCAACGCCGGCCAGTATCTTATGCTGGATAGCGCCCGTATGGAATTCCCCGTTCAGGAAAGCCTGGCCGAATTCGGCACGGTTCACCGCATCCCATATGCCTACGCCGCGGATCATGGTAGCATCGGGATTTACAGCAACCGGCCACATGGTGGAGCCTTCCTGCCTGTAATCCGTATAAGCGCCCTGTACGGTCAGTTTCCAGGATGGATTGAAGCTATGCTGGAAATTCAGCTGCACGCTGTGATCGTCTATGATGGTAGGATCGATTCCGGGCTCCGCAGTGGTGAAGTCGCGGGGCAGCCTGGCATACCCGTCAGGATGGAATACGTAAAAAGAGCCCGCATCGAACATATTCACGTGCTGGAACAGGTATTCGAGCGTAAGGGATGTTCTGTCGCTGAATTTATAGGTCAGCACCGGCGCGATGCTGTAGCGTTTGTTGAATTCATAATCGCGGAAGGAGTTCTTCATCTGGCCCATGAGATTCAGGCGGTACAGGAATTTCCCGTCTTTGCTGAGCTTGCCGTCCAGGTCCAGCGTACCGCGGTAAAGGTCGTAGCTGCCGGTCATCAGCGTGGCTTCGCCTTTTGTTATGCCGGTGGGCTTTTTGGTAACGACGTTGTAAATGCCGCTGGGCTCGCCGTTGGACATCAGGAAGCCGGCCGGCCCTTTCACGAACTCCACATGGTCTACCACGCTCATATCTTCTGTGAGCGGGCCCCAGGTGGAAGTGATGTTCATGCCGTTGCGGAAAGCCGAAGCCCTGGAACCGCGCATGTTCAGGCGGGCGTAGAGGTCGCCCCAGTGCTCCAGCCGGGTAACCCCGCTCACATTGCGGGCAATGCCGTCGTTCATGCTGGTGATCTGCTGATCGGCCAGCACCCTGCCGGTAACCACCTGAATGTTCTGCGGCTGTTCGATCAGCAGGCCGTTCAGCCGGAGGCTGCCGGAGGGCGCGGTTTCTTTATAGGGGTTCTTTATGTCCGTTACCGTGAATTCTTTCAGGTTCACGCTGGAAATATTCAGGGTAATGGTCACTTCGGTGGTGGTGCCCCCCGAAACGGTCACGGTCTGCACCTGGCGGTCGTGGCCCAGGTAGGAAGTTTCCAGCTCGTAGCTGCCGGATTTGACCTGTTTCAGCAAAAACTGGCCATTGTCCGTGGTCACCGTCATTTTGCGGGTATCTTTCAGCACTACGCTCACCGCCGCAACGGGCTTCCCGTCTGTAGTGACCACTTTCCCCGCAATATGGCCGTAATCCGCCTCGTCATCCACCGCAAATGCGCCACCGGAGAAGAGCGCAGCCGATATTATCAAAAGTAAAGTTCTGTACAACATAAATTCGCCAGTATTTTGGCCTGCAAGGTACGCCTGCTGCCACCGCGCCTTTGCTCAGATGCGGAAAACGATTTACGCGATGCGGAAAAACCGTTCCGGCGCTTTGCCTTATATTCGCAGGCAGCATGCTCACGCTTCCAGACATCCGGCAGCTCTTCCATCCGCGCCAGCCTTCATTACGGCATGCGGATCATGGCGTTCAGTACAGGGAACTGCCGCCACATCCCGCGCTGTCGACCTTCATCTATTGTTACTGGGAATTATATACCACCTCTCCGCTCACTGCGCCATTTTCCTACCGGGTGGTGGCAGACGGTTGCATGGATATCTTCATCAATGCCCTAAACCCCGAAGAAGCCTGGCTGGCGGGGTTTTCAGCTTCCTATTCCGAATTTGCGCTGGAACAGGAGTTCCACTACACCGGCATCCGCTTCCTGCCATCCGCCTTCCCGCTGCTGTACGGCATACCCGCATCGGTTATGACGGACCGTGTGGAACCGCTGCAAATGCTGTTGCCCGGCCTGGCAAAGGCGCTTGCCGCGCAGGTGAAGCCGGAAAACTTCGATGCAGTTTTCCTGCGCGAACTGGGCAGCGCCAACTTCAAGGTAGATCACCGTTTTTTCAGCGCCATGGACCGTATCCTGCAATCCAGGGGCACCGTGCAGGCGGAGCAGCTGGCGGAAGGCATCAGCCCGAGGCAGTTGCGCCGGCTGTTCGACCAATATGTGGGCGAAAGCCCGAAGACCTTCAGCAAGGTAGTGCGCTTCCAGCAGGTGCTGCAGGCCAGGCCCTCCCTGGAAAGCCTGCGCAGGAACAAAATATTCTACGACGCCGGCTATTACGACCAGGCTCACTTCATCCGCGAATTCCGCGCCATGTACGGCCTGCCTCCCAATACAGCCCTGCGGTGATTTTGTCCGATTTATACAATACCACGAAAAGCCGGAAGCCGAACTTTGTCCTATAAAATACCTGAACCATGAAACTGAACGCAGGCATCGTTACCGGCAAGCTGGCCGAATCCAGGCAATTTTACACCGAAGTGCTCGGTTTTGGCGTCACCTTCGAAAATGAATTTTACCTTTTGATGCATACCCCCGGCCGCACTGCGGAGCTCAGCTTCCTGCTGCCCGACCACCCCAGCCAGCAACCGCTGTTCCAGCCCGCATTTGAAGGCAAAGGCGTGTACCTGACCATTGAAGTGGAAAATGTGGACGAATGGTATGAAAAAATGCAGCAAAAAGGCATAAAGATCCACATCGCGATGCGCGAAGAGCCCTGGGGCGATAAACATTTCGCCATACAGGACCCGAACGGCGTGGGGATCGATATCGTGACCTATGCCCCGGCGGAATGACCCCATTCTTCAGAAATTTGTATCTTGCCGCCTCAACCTTATCTCCTCACCTACAAAAAGGAGGTGTATTATGACAGTTACAGCATATACAGGCGGCAGCGCCGCATAATCCGTGGCGGCGCCCTGGGCGCACGCTTCTCCTGCTGCCTTTACCCGGACAGATCACGGAACATTCTTTCATGTAATATTTCATGATGCATCAACATGCCATCAAACTGCTGCGTTACCACATGTGGGCGCAGGCGGTACTTTGCGCGCATCTCCGCAGCCTGCCGGAAACGTTGTACAAGCAGGTTTCAGCCAGCTCCTTTCCTTCCGTGCATGAAACATTCGTGCATATGTACGTGGTAGACCGCGGCTGGTTCGCCCTCCTCTCCGACCCTGGCTACCAGCCTTCCCGGGAAACCTACCTGGCCTTTCTCGCGGAAACAGCTGGGAAAGACCTGGCCGGAATGGAAGATATCTTCCGGCAGCTGCACCTGCGGCTGCTGGCTTTTATGGAAGCAGGCGACCCCGCAGGGGAGCTGCTGTACGGCGGCTGTGTGCTCACTCATGCGGACGTGATCCAGCATATCGTGAACCACGGTTCTTACCACCGCGGCAATATCACGACTATCCTGCGGCAGCTGGGGCATCCCGGCGTGGCAACAGACTACTCGAAGTTCGTGTACGAACAGATGTAAACTACAATGGTCCCGGGGCTTGTCCCGGGACCTATTTTTGTCCTGCACACCCTTTCATTTGGCAAGATCACACCCGCTACAGGCGTGGTATTTGCCGTAATTTCAGGATATGGAAAATGCAATAC
>CBFHAF010000319.1:0-5845 GCA_965653435.1 uncultured Chitinophaga sp. | reverse complement strand
CTGGCAATGAACGAACCCGAAACATTCAAAAGCCTCATCGCTTCTGTAAAATAAGTACTTATTCTCTCTAAATAAGTAAAACCGGTTACAACAGTAGCCGGTTTTTTTATGCCCATAACTTTTTATGATAAGATGCTGGAAATCAGCCTGTTAAAGTGAATTGTGTAAATCAGCACTTAAATTATGAGAATCCCTGCATAGGTAATTATCCCCAATTGCGTAAAAAGCCCGTTAAAGCTGGAATACCTTGTAATGAGGCTCCCAAACCGCTTCCGGCCATTGCCCTTTCTCAAAGATCCCCACTACGGCCGAGCCGCTGCCGCTCATTGTGGCATACACCGCCCCGGCCCTGTACATTTTCTCTTTAATATTCCGGATAGCCGGGTACTCGCTGAATACCGGCCCCTCGAAGTCATTTGTCAGGCTGCCTTTCCAACTCCGCACATCTTTCCAGTTCACATCCCTCAGGCTTACTGCCGGCAACCCCGGCGTCAGCCGGCCAAAAGCCCAACCCGTATTTACATGGATACCAGGGTGCACGAGCAGGAAAGAGTAAGCGGAGAGGTCCAGCGCCCAGGGCTCCATTATTTCCCCGCGCCCCGTTGCAAAACAAGGCCGGTTCCGGATAAAGAAGGGGCAATCGCTGCCCAGGCTGGCCGCATAAGCTTCCAGTTTTTCTTCGGGTAGATCCAGGTTGTATTTGATATTCAATAATTTAAGCGCAAAGGCGCCATCAGCTGAACCGCCTCCCAGGCCCGCGCCGATAGGAATATGTTTGTGCAGGTGCATGTGCACCGGCGGCAATTGCGGGTAATCGGCTTTCAGAAGGGAGTAAGCTTTGTTGCAAAGGTTGGCGGCCGCATCACCGGGGATTTCCAGCCCGCTGTGGGAAAAGATGTTCTCCTCCGCGGTGATCACTTCCAGCGCATCCTCCAGGGGCAGGGGGTAGAATACCGTTTCCAGGTCGTGAAAACCGTCGTCCCGCCTGCGCAGGATATGCAAACCCAGGTTAATCTTACAGTTGGGGAAAAGGATCACTATGTACTATTTACTTTTACGGCTGTTGATCTCGTCGCGGATGGCAATGGCGCGGATATAATCTTCCTGCTCCAGCACCTCCTGCAAAAGGGTGTTCAGCTCCTCCAGGTTGAGGGCCTTGAGATCGTCTTCCGCGCCCTTCTCATGTTCTGAAATACTGGGGCTGCCGGTAGCTTTGGTGGTCTTTTTACCAGCAGGGTCGTCCAGCAGGATGCCCGCGCTGTTAAGGATATTCTCGTATGTATAGATCGGGCAGCCAAACCGTACCGCCAGCGCCAATGCGTCTGAAGTGCGGGAGTCTATCTCGATCGTATCGTCGTTGTTGGAACAGATCAGCTTGGAGTAGAAGATGCCTTCCTGCAAATTGCTGATAATTACTTCATGTAACTCAACATTGAATGCATTCATGAAATTCTTCATGAGATCGTGGGTCAACGGCCTGCTGGGCTGCATTTTTTCCAGCGCTACTGCAATGGCTTGAGCTTCAAACCCGCCTATCACTATCGGCAGACGTCTTAATCCGTTCACCTCTCCCAGTACCACGGCATACGAATGGGTCTGTGTAATGCTATGCGACAAAGCAACTATTTCCAATTCTATTTTTCTCATACTGTCATTACGCGTGAGCGCTTCACGTTTATACTGTGTAAGACGTGAAGTTAGAAAAATATTCGATATCTAAAAAGCATTGGCTGCTGAAGAATAACGCTGTCCGGTAGTTGATTACCCCGAAATAACCGCCATTATCCCCCAGCAGCCGGTTGATTATAACTAATTCCCTTTATATTTCTTTACAGCTTCGGTCAGTTTGGGCACCACCTCGAAAGCATCGCCCACCACGCCATAGTCCGCCGCTTTGAAGAAAGGAGCCTCCGGATCTTTGTTGATCACCACGATCACCTTACTGCCGTTCACCCCGGCCAGGTGCTGGATAGCTCCTGAGATGCCGATGGCCACATACAGGTTCGGCCTTACGGTGAAGCCCGTTTGCCCTACGTGCTCATGATGCGGGCGCCAGTTGGCATCCGCTACCGGACGGCTGCAGGCGGTGGCGGCGCCCAGGGCATGCGCCAGGTCTTCCACCAGGCCCCAGTTCTCAGGGCCTTTCAGGCCACGGCCGCCGCTTACAACGATCTCCGCTTCGGTAAGGGGCACTTCGCCGCTCACGGTTTCCACCTTCAGCACTTTCACTTTAAAGTCCGCGTCGCTGAGCGAAGGCGCAAAAGCTTCCACGGTTGCGGTTCCGCTGCCGGCCTCCAGGCTGAAGGTATTGGGCAGCACGGAAACGATCTTTTTAGCAGAGGTGATATTTACATTGGCAAACGCTTTGCCGGAAAACACGTTCTTCTTCACCACGAAACCCGCGGAAGTATCCGGCAGGGAAATAGCTCCCGCCACCAGGCCGGCCTTCAGCCGGGCAGACAGCTGCGGCGCAATGGCTTTGCCTGAAAAGTTATGCGAGAACACGATCACATCCGCATTCTCTTTGGTTGCCGCTTCGGCTACGATCCTGGCGCCCACGCCGGTCTCCAGCTCGTTCAGCCGGGCATCGGCCGCATGCAGTACTTTAGCCGCGCCATACTGGCCCAGGGAAGCCAATTCTTCCGCGCTTACTTCACCCAGCACAAGTGCCGTAGCCTGAGTGCCCAGCTGCTGCGCCACTTTCGCGCCATATTGAACGGCTTCCAGCGCTGATTTTTTGATGTTACCCTGAAATTGATCGGCAAATATTAAAACAGACATTGTTACTCGGATTTTTTAATGAAAGACTCAGATCACTTTGGCTTCTTCATGCAGCAGCTTTACCAGCTCCTCCATATTGTCCGGTGAGATCATTTTTACGCCGGCCTTTGCGGGCGGCAGCTCGAAAGACACCACGCTGGTAAGCGCATCTACCGCCACGGGGGCTATCACTTTCAAAGGTTTGGTGCGCGCCGCCATAATGCCGCGCATGTTCGGGATGCGGGCCTCAGCCATGCCTTTCTGGGCTGAAACAGCCAGGGGTAGGCTTGCCTCAACGGTTTCCTCGCCGCCTTCGATCTCGCGCACCAGCGTGGCCGTAGTGCCGTTCAGATCCAGCTTTGAAGCAATGGATACAAAGGGGATGTCCACCAGTTCGGCTACCATGCCGCCTATGGAGGACCCGTTATAATCGATGGTCTCTTTACCCGTAAAAATGAGGTCGTAATTCTCCTGTTTTGCATGCGCCGCGATCTGCGAAGCGATGTAATAACTGTCATGGCTATCCGCATCCACCCTGAAAGCCTCGTCGCCGCCAAGCGCGAGGGCCTTGCGTATAACAGGCTCGGTATCAGCTCCGCCCACGGTGATCAGGTGCACGGTGGCATTCAACGTTTCTTTCAGCTCAAGGGCCCTCACCAGCGCATACCATTCGTCGTATGGGTTAATGATGAACTGTACGCCCGCTTCACTGAATTTCGTGTTGTTGTCTGTGAAAGCTATTTTTGCAGTGGTGTCGGGCGTTTTACTGATACATACTAATATCTTCATATCCGATACTGGTTTTTATTGAAAAAATACAGTGTCTACAAATATATGGGATTTAGCAATCTGGCAATCAGCGGCGCCCGTTGGCTTTTAAAAATAGCATCTTTGCAAATGGACAGAATCGCACAATTGAAGGCATACCTGGCTGAAAGCCCGGCAGACAGCTTCCTGCGGCATGCGCTGGCGCTGGAATATATCAAGATCAACGACGACCGGAGCGCCCGCGAAGCATTCGAATCCCTGCTGGCCAACGATCCCGGATATGTTGGTTCTTATTATCACCTGGGAAAGCTGTTGGAAAGGCTGGGCGAGCAGGATGCCGCCATTGCCGTTTATGAGAAGGGCATGGAAGTGGCCCGCGAAGTGAAAGACATGCACGCTTACAACGAGTTGCAGGCCGCGCGCGAAGACCTGTAAAAACAACATATAATGATCGGAAGGCTACAGGAATTTATCAGGAAGGAAAAGATCTTTACCCCGGAAGACGGGCTGCTGCTGGCCGTTAGCGGCGGGCTGGACTCTTCCGTGCTTTGCCATCTGCTTATCAAAGCAGGCTGGAAGGTAGAAATAGCGCATTGCAATTTCCGGCTGAGAGGAGAGGAGAGCGACTGCGACGAGGCTTTTGTACGTTCGCTGGGGGAAAAATACCAGGCGCCGGTCCACATCACGGCATTCGATACCGCTGCATACGCGGAACAGCGAAAACTGTCCACCCAGGTGGCCGCCCGCGAGCTGCGGTATGCCTGGCTGGAACAGCTGAGAACGGAACGCGGGCTGGCGGCGGTCGTCACGGCCCATCACATGCAGGATAACGTGGAAACCCTCTGGATGAACCTGTCCAAAGGCACCGGCATGGCAGGCCTGCACGGCATCCTTCCCTCGCAGGGCCGCATCGCGAGGCCGCTGCTGTTTGCCACCCGTGAGGAAATTGCGGCGTACGCGGCAGCTGAAGGGCTCGCGTATGTGGAAGACAGCTCCAATATAACTGATAAGTATACACGGAATTATTTCCGGCATCATGTATTGCCGCCGTTGCAGGACATCTACCCGGATGTGGTGAAACAGACCGGCGCTTCCATCGCGCGTTTCCGCGAAGCGGAAGAGCTGTACCAGCAGGCGCTCGGCGTTCATAAAAAGAAGCTGCTGGTGCGGAAAGGGCAGGAGTTCTTTATCCCGCTCATCCGCTTCAGCCAGGCCAGGCCGCTGGCCACTATCGCGTATGAGCTGCTGAAACCTTTCAATTGCAGTGCCGCGCAGGCATTGCAGGTTATTGACATGCTGGGCGCGGAACCCGGAAAGTACATCAGCACGGGTACTCACCGCATTGTGCGCGACAGGAAATGGTTCATCGTTACCCCGCTGAACACGGCGGAAGCCAGCTATTTTATCATCGAAGATGAGCAGTCCGTGCTGCAATTGCCCGGCCTGCAATTCACCTTCCGCGAAGCGGCGAACAATGCGCATGCCATCAGCACGGAGCCGATGGTTGCTTGTATAGACAAAGCTGTTTTGCAATACCCCCTCATGCTCCGCAAATGGAAACAGGGCGATTATTTCTACCCGCTGGGCATGGCCCGCAAAAAGAAGCTCAGCCGCTTTTTTATTGACCAGAAGCTTTCGCTGCCGCAGAAAGAAAAGGTCTGGGTGCTGGAATCAGGTAAAAAGATCGTGTGGGTGGCGGGCATGCGGATAGACAACCGGTTCCGTGTAACGGAAAAGACCCGGCAGGTGCTGCGTATCACGATGACGGAAGAAGCTGTTTAGAACGGCAATCTTGTAAGCTGCTCAAGGAAAAGCTTCGCCAGCTCAGGCCGCATTACCATCGGGAAAATAAGCCCCAGCACGGCGCCCCAGAAGTGCGCATCGTGGTTGATGCCATCGCCCCCGCGTTTGGACATATACACGGAATAAGCCAGGAACAGCCCGCCGTAAAGGATGGCCCAGATAGGAATAAAGAACACGTAGATCGTATTCCAGGGCTCAAAGAAAATAGAGGAGAACAATACTGCGGAAACCGCGCCGCTGGCCCCGATAGTGCGGTAGCCGTAAACGTCCTTGTATTTGAAATACGTGGAAACGTCCGGCAGTACCAGGCCCAGCGTGTAGAGGATAACGTAATACACTTTCCCGCCCAGGAACATCTGGAAATTCGCTTCGGCGATCCTGCCGAAGAAATACAGCGTAAGCATGTTGAAGAACAGGTGGTTGAAATCCGCATGCACGAAGCCGGAAGTGATATAACGGTAATACTGGCGTTCGTTATTCACTTTATAGGGCCAGAAACTCAGCTTGTCTACTT
>CBFHAF010000318.1:0-5876 GCA_965653435.1 uncultured Chitinophaga sp. | reverse complement strand
CGGCATCGTGTCGCTGGAATGGAAGACCAAGATGAACACCATCGGAGGCGAGGTGCTGGAAGGCGTGCATAAAGCGATAGACCGCGCGGAGAAAGACTTCCGCGGCCTCATACTTGCCAACGACGCGGCGAACTTTTCCGCAGGCGCCAATGTAGGCATGATCTTCATGCTGGCGGCTGAGCAGGAATACGATGAGCTGGACATGGCCGTGCGCCTCTTCCAGAAAACCACCATGCGCCTCCGTTATTCCTCCATCCCCGTAGTGGTGGCCCCGCACGGGCTTACGCTCGGCGGCGGTTGCGAGATGAGCCTGCATGCGGACCATGTGCAGGCGGCTGCCGAAACCTATATCGGGCTGGTGGAGCTGGGCGTGGGCCTGATACCGGGCGGGGGAGGCACCAAGGAGCTGACGCTGCGCGCTTCGGACCAGTACCGCGAAGGGCAGATCGAAAACCCGGTCCTCCAGGAACGTTACCTTACCATCGCGCAGGCGAAAGTGGCCACGTCCGCCCAGGAAGCCTTTGAGCTGGGCCTGCTGCGCGAAGGCATAGACGCCGTAAGCCTGAACCAGAACCGCGTGATCGCCGATGCCAAAGAAAAGGCCGTAGAGCTGGCCAATGCCGGTTATGTGAAACCCATCGAGCGCACAGATATCCGCGTGCTGGGCCGTTCTGCCCTCGGCGCTATCCTCACCGGCATCAACGCCACGCATTTCGGGAATTATATTTCCGAGCACGATGCGAAGATCGCCCGCAAACTGGCCTACGTAATGTGCGGCGGCGACCTTTCAGAACCCGCGCTGGTGAGCGAACAATACCTGCTGGACCTGGAAAGGGAAGCCTTCCTTAGCCTCTGCGGCGAAAGAAAAACGCTCGAAAGGCTGCAAAGCGTGCTGAAAACCGGGAAGCCCGTGCGTAATTAGTTATATATTGCATTGAATTAATATAACCGACTTTGGAAAATAAGCAAATCCTGTCCCTTCACCAGGTGTCCAAGCACTATGGACCCATCCAGGCGCTGAAGTCCGTTTCTTTCCACGTTCCGGAAGGCAGCGTATTCGGGGTGCTGGGGCCCAACGGCAGCGGCAAGACCACCCTCCTCGGCATTATCATGGACGTTCTGAAAGCCAACGCCGGAACTTACAGCTGGTTCGGCCAGCCGCCGCATCATGATCTGCGCAAGCGGATAGGCACCCTGCTGGAGACCCCCAATTTTTACCATTATTATTCCGCCGTGCGCAACCTGCAGATCAACGCAGCCATCAAAGGCCGCGGCGAAGACGATATTGAGCGCGTACTGCGCCTCACCGAGCTGTGGGAGCGGAAAGATTCCAAGTTCAGCACCTTTTCCCTAGGGATGAAACAGCGCCTGGCCATCGCCAGCGCTTTGCTGGGCAAGCCCGAAGTGCTGCTGCTGGACGAACCGACCAACGGGCTGGACCCCGCCGGCATCGCGGAGATCAGAGAGCTGATCCGCAACCTCGGCAAAGAAGGCACCACCGTGATCATGGCCAGCCACCTGCTGGATGAAGTGGAAAAAGTGTGCAACCACGTCGCCATTCTCAAAAAAGGCACCCTCGTAGCCTTCGGGCATGTGGATGAAGTGCTGGCCAACGAGGATATGATAGAATTGGGCGCTTCCGACCTTGAACAGCTGGAACGCGTGCTGAACGCCATGGCCGGGCTGAAAAGCCTGCGCAGGCATAACGGCAGCATACAGGTGATATTCGAGACCGGGCAAACGGCCGAACAGCTGAACCGCGCCTGCTTTGAACAGGGCATCGCCCTCAGCTACCTGGCTGTGAAACGCAAAAGCCTCGAAGCGAGGTTCATTGAATTGACCAATTGATCGCCCTTAACCTGAAACAAAGCATGATACAACTTCTCAGAATAGAATGGCTTAAAGTAAAAGCATACCGCACCTTCTGGATATTATCCGGGTTGTTTGTGGCCGGGGTGCCGCTGATGATGTGGGCTTTCGAAAGCATTATGAGGAATTCCCCCAAACAGGTGGCCGCGTTCCTGAATTCCATGTCGTTCCCCAAAGTATGGGACAATACTGCGTGGATGGCCAGCTGGATGACGCCGGTAATGGGCATCCTGCTCATCATCGTTCTCACCAACGAAAACAACTACCGCACGATCCGCCAGAACATCATAGACGGATGGAGCCGCGACCAGTTCATTTCCGCGAAATTCGGCGTACTGCTGCTCATGACCATCTTCCTGACACTGGTGATCACCCTTACGGCGCTCCTTTTCGGACTGCGCAGCGGCGATACGGACATATCCGACGGTTCCATTTTTATCTGGTATGCCTTCGTACAAAGCCTGGCTTACCTTTCCCTGGCATTTTTCCTGGGCGTGTTCATGAAAAGGGCGGGCATTGCCATCGGCATTTATGTTATGTACGTGTATGTAGGCGAATTCGGCATTTCCATGCTCATGGAATTTAAGCTCGCCTTTCACTCGGGCGCATACCTGCCGCTGCAATGTACAGACAGGCTGATAGGCGGGGAAATGAAAGTGCTGCAGGAAATTATCAGGCTGGGCGGTGCGCCCCCTTCCAACAGCACGTACGTGATAATCGCATTGGTATGGATAGCGCTGTTCAACACTGCCGCATGGTACAAAATGAAAAAAGCAGACCTGTAATTAACCATATTTTGTGAATCCCAGCATGTATTTTTGTTGATAAAAGTAAGATCGTGAAGAAGGAAAACCTGATACTGGTAACGAACGACGACGGCATTACCGCCCCGGGCATACGCAATCTCATTGAAGCCGTAAAACCGCTGGGGAAAGTAGTGGTAGTGGCGCCGGACAGCCCGCAATCCGGTAAAGGGCACGCCATCACGCTCGGTTTCCCCTTACGGCTGAACCAGGTGGATATTTTCGAAGGAATTGAAGCATGGACCTGCTCCGGCACACCGGTAGACTGTGTGAAGCTGGCGCGGGACAAAATACTGGACCGCTCGCCGGACATCTGCGTGAGCGGCATCAACCATGGCGCGAACCACTCGATCAACATCATCTATTCAGGCACCATGTCCGCCGCCATGGAAGCAGCCATTGAAGGCATTCCTTCCGTAGGGTTCTCTTTTCTCAACTATGCGTACGACGCAGATTTCAGCGTTCCCCGGCAGGTGGCGCACGAGATCGCCAAAAAGATGCTGGAAACGCCGCTGCCGCCGCATTCGCTGTTCAACGTCAACATTCCCGACGTGCCGGCCGGCGATTACAAAGGCGTACGCATTGCGCGGCAGGCCAATGCCAAATGGAAAGAAGAGTTCGACGAGCGGAGAGACCCGCACGGCAAAAAATACTACTGGCTCACCGGCGAATTCTCGAATAAAGATCTCGGGAACGATACAGACGTGTGGGCCCTCGAGAACGGCTATACATCCCTTGTGCCTGTACAGTTCGACCTTACGGATTACCGCCTGAAGGGAAGACTGGAAACCGAATGGCAATTCCAATAATCCTATGACCATGTTGAATCAAGACAAATTATCACTAGGCATACTGCTCGGCTTCCTCACCCCGCTGGCCGCCTTCCTGCTGTATTGGCTGCTGGCCGTGTATGTGCCGAAAGATGTGAACCTGGCGGACTTCCTCATCTATCTCAAAAACGCCCGCCAGCAGATACCTAAGGTGATCAGCATCTGCCTGCTCGCCAACGGCATCGTTTTTTACCTCTATACCCGCAAACGGCTCGACCTCACCGCCCGCGGCATTTTCCTGATCACATTGTTGTACGCAATCGTTATCTTGCTGCTCAAAATTATCTGATCAGTTCCGTGAAATTCGTTTAGGGATGAAGTACTATTTAATTGCCGGGGAAGCCTCCGGCGACCTGCATGGCAGCAACCTCGTAAGGCAGCTCAGGCAGCAGGATCAGCAGGCAGACATCCGCTGCTGGGGCGGCGACCTCATGGAGCAGGCCGGCGCCACCGTGGTGAAACACTACAAAGACCTTGCATTCATGGGCTTCGTGGAAGTACTGATGAACCTGCGCACCATCTTCAAAAACCTCGACCTCTGCAAAAAAGATATCGAAGCCTGGAAGCCGGACGTGCTGGTGCTGATAGATTACCCCGGCTTCAACCTGCGCATCGCCGAATGGGCCAGGCAGCAGGGCCTGAAAATAGTTTATTACATCAGCCCCCAGGTATGGGCCTGGAAGGAAGGCCGCGTGAAGAAGATCAGGGAAACGGTGGACAAAATGCTCGTTATCCTTCCCTTCGAAAAGGATTTTTATAAGAAATGGGATTTTGAAGTGGAATACGTTGGCCACCCGCTCATCGAAGCGGTGAAAGCCGCCAAGGAAGCGGCCGCACTGCCGCCGTTCTCCGACAAACCCATCATTGCCCTGCTGCCCGGCAGCCGCAAGCAGGAAGTGGAAAAGAAACTGCCTGTGATGCTTTCCATGGCAAAATATTTCCCCGAATACCAGTTCATCATGGCCCAGGCCCCCAGCCTGGACGATAGTTTTATCAGCGGTTTTACCAGCGCATACCCCAATGTGTCCGTCGTAAAAGGGCAAACTTACCCGCTGCTGCTGCAGGCCACCGCCGCACTCGTCACCTCCGGCACCGCCACCCTCGAAACCGCTTTGTTCGGCGTACCCGAAGTGGTGTGTTACAAAGGCAGCTCCGTATCTTACTTCTTCGCCAAACGGCTGATCAAAGTGAAATACATTTCGCTGGTGAACCTCATTATGGATAAACCCGTAGTGAAAGAGCTGATCCAGGACGAGCTCACGGAAGAAAATCTCCTGAAGGAACTTACGCTTATTTTAAAGGATACTGCCCGCCACCAGCAAATGAAAGCCGATTATGCCATGCTGTGGACGCTGCTGGGCGACGGCACGGCTTCCCGCAAGGCAGCGGAAGCGATCGTGGCGATGGTGAAGTAAAAGAAGCTACAAATAATGCCTGATCACTTTGATCAGCATCACGATGATCGCGATAAGGAACACGATGATGGAGATCCGGTTCATGCCGTGCATCAGCTTCGTATTGGTGTTCAGCGGTTCGGATTTGTCGCGCTTTCTGATGTAGAGATATTGCAGTATTTGGCGCCAGATGCTTTTCATACCCCAAATATCCGCAATGTTTCCATTTTGTCAATAACCGTTATTTTTATCCCGCTTAAGCACGTTTACAGCTATGAGGAAATTACTAATGGGGGCATTGGCGGCTATACTCGCCATGCCTGCCTTCGCGCAGATGCGGACAACGATCGGCAGCGACTGGGAATTCAGAAGAACAGACGAAAATATCTGGCGGAAAGCCACCGTGCCCGGCACCGTGCATACGGACCTGCTGGCGCACCGGCTCATTCCCGACCCCTTCGCCGGGGCCAACGAAAAAGGCCTGCAATGGATCGATAAAAAAGACTGGGAATACCGCACCTCCTTCCCCGTGTCCTCCGCAACCCTCGAAGAATACGATGGAATAGCGCTGGACTTTACAGGGCTCGATACCTATGCGGACGTATACCTGAACGGTCAGCTCATTTTAAAAGCGCAGAATATGTTCGTGGGGAAACAGGTGCCCGTGAAATCTTTGCTGAAGCCCGGCATGAACCAGCTGCGCATATACTTCCACAGCCCCATTGCACACGATATGCCCAGGTTCATGGAAGACAGGCTGGTGTACCCCGCAGGCAACGATGCAGACGATATCCCGCTGAGCGTGCACGCCCGCAAAGCGCCCTATCATTACGGCTGGGACTGGGGGCCGCGTTACGTGACCAGCGGTATCTGGAGGCCGGTGTATTTCGTTGCCTGGAAGGATGTACAGTTGCAGGATGTATGGATAAGGCAGGAAAAGCTCACCAATACCAGCGCAGAGCTGACGGCACATGTGAAGA
>CBFHAF010000317.1:0-5887 GCA_965653435.1 uncultured Chitinophaga sp. | reverse complement strand
GGGCTCCCTGCCGTTGTTGTCCAGCTCGATGCCGATGGAGGAGGAATTGATGTCCGTAAGGCTGCCCCATTTGGACAGGCCGCCGTGCCATGCCCGCAGGTAATCGTTCAGCATATGGTGCACTGTACCATTGCGGCAGATCACGTAATGCGCGCTCACCTGCGTGCGTTCCAGCGTAAAGGTCTTTAACGTCTGCTCGCAGGAGTTCTGCGCGGTATGATGGATGATGACGTAGTTGGGTTTGCGGAGGTTGAAGTTGGTGGTGCCTACCCATTCAGGGGCGGCAACGGCCGCTACGGGAATATTGCCGGGCGGCTCTTTCAGAACATCCGCCCAGTGTTTGCTCTGATGGCGGTAAACCTTGTTGGTGGCTTTGTACGGTTTTGGCGCGCAGGCGCTGAAAAGAACAACCGTAGCCAGGAAGATCTGTTTTTTCAACATGCATAAATCTACGAAAAAGTTGAAGCGGAAACAACCGTAGAAAATACTGCGTTTTGGGTATTGCAAAGACGGGGGATTCTTTATTTATTTGATGTATCATGAAAATATTCCTGTACACTCTGAAAGTCTGGGCTACAGTTGTTATAGCTGCATTCGGCGTCCTTTTCTTCAGTTTGATCGTTACTCCCAGGCTTTCTGATTTCCCTGTTTCCCCTTACATATTTGTTTTCGGAATGGCTTCGGCATATGCTGCTCCTTTTGCACTAACCGTATGGATCACTGCCGCCCAGCTCTATAAAAAAGATATCCCTGTAAAAAAGAAAAAGCGCCGCCTGCTGCTTTGGGGCTCGCTAGCCCTCCTGGTCGCCATGAATTTCATGCCTGCTGCCCCCGTTTACTTTGCGGTTATTTTAGGCGTGATGCTGGCCTCCTTTGTTTTCGCGCTATTTTTCTTCAGGCTTCCATCCCGCCAGCCGCTGACAGTGACCGACAACCTCAAAGGCCGCCACATCCTGCTGCGCATCCATGAAAATAACCTGCTGCTGCGCGGCACCGTACTGTCTGAACTGAATATTTGGCCCATCAAAATAAAGCTGCAGGACAATTCGCCGCATTCCTTGCTGGACCTGCATTCTTTCCAGGAAGACGAGCTTTTCACCTCCCTCAATTACCAGACTTCCGTGAAAGTGAAGGTCTTTACGCCCGACCGGAAGGAATTCCTGTTCACCGGCACGCTGGAGCTGGACCATACCCTCAACTGATCTGTATCTTTTTACCGCCCGCCGCAATGGAAGCGTAAATGGCTTCTATCACCTTCATATCGCGCAGGCCTTCTTCCCCGGGCACGTTGTTCGGGGTGTTCGTGAGGATGGATTTCGCCACGCCGTCCATATGCGCGGCCTGCTGGTTGATGTGCGTGAATTCCATGGGGCCTTTGCTGGTACGGCCTACCTGGCCGCCGTAGCCATAGGCGTTGTTCACCTCGTACCAGCCTCTTTCGGCAGCCGCATACAGGCGGTTGACGCCGGTTGCGTAAGTTGAGAAGGAATTGGCCACCGCGCCGCCGGGGAAATATAATTGCCAGGCAAGCGATTCTTCCACGTCCTTAAATTTCTCGGGCATCGTTTTCGGGAACTCCTGCGCGGTAACTGCCAGCGGCTCTTCGCCTACGGTGTACCTTGCGCCCTGTATGGCATAGATGCCAACATCCATCAGCGGGCCGCCGCCGGAAAGCGCGTGTTTCAGCCGCCACTGGTTGGGGTCGCCCGCCCTGAAGCCGTCGCTGGCTTCCACGAGCTTTACTTCGCCGAATACCTTTTCGCGGGTCAGGCGCATCATTTCGAGATGGAACGGGTCGTAGTGCAGCCTGTAACCGATGGCCAGCTGCCTGCCCGCCGCCTTGCAGGCGTCTATCATGGCCTGCCCTTCTTTTACGCTAACAGCCATGGGCTTTTCACAGATCACGTGTTTACCTGCTTTGGCCGCGCGGATGGTATATTCGGCGTGCATGGAGTTCGGCAGCACGATGTACACCAAGTCTATATCTTTATTATCAGCAATACGGTCGAACGTTTCGTAATTGTAGATGTTCTTTTCCGGGATCTTATACTTCTCCACCCACACCGGTATCTTGGAAGGCGTACCGGTCACGATGCCCCTCAGCTCGATGTTCTTAGTCTGCATCAGCGCGGGCGCAAGCTGGTTGGTGGCATAGCCGCCCAGGCCCACCAGGGCGATGCCCAGCTTTTTTTCCTGGAAAGGCAATGCGAGGCCGGCCAGCGGCGAAGCCAGGGCCGATGCGCCCAGCAAAGCGGAATGTTGCAAAAAACTACGGCGGGTATGTGTCATAACAGAAGGGTTTTTAGGAGATGCATAAAAGATACAAATCTCTACCCGGATATGCAATGCCCTGCCGAAATTTCAGTAACTTAACATATACCGCAACTGTCTACTGAAATTGAGATAGCTTATGATCAACCTACTGACTCCCGCAAGAACGGTACTTATCTATTTTGTATTCGGCCTTATCTGGGTGTTGAGCACAGACTCCATCCTGCGCTGGCTCGCCACGCATACGCCCGGCATTTTATGGAGGGGGCAATACACCAAAGGCATCGTTTTCGTGCTGATCTCGACCGCCCTGCTCTACTGGCTGCTGGCCAAGTACAAACGTTCCCTGCAAAAATCGGAAACGGCCTACATCCGCATTTTCCGCCAAAGCCCCCAGCCCATGTGGATCTATGAGCGGGACACCCTGCATTTCATGGATGTGAACGATGCGGCGGTAAACTTATACGGATATAGCCTGGAAGAATTCCTCAAAATGTCCATTTTGCAGATACGCCCGCCGGAAGACGTCGAGAAGGTGCTGGAAGCGCATAAGAAAATAGGAAAAGGTTTCGCGGATTTCGGAACCTGGAAACACCTGAAAAAAGACGGCACCCTGATGCACGTCGAGATACGCACCTTCGGCACGGTATATAAAGGCCGCGATGTAGAGATCGTGTCTATCTGGGACGTAACGGATAAACATTACACCCACGAAGCCCTCTCCCAGCAAAAAGCGCTGCTGGATTCCATGATCAACAGTACCGAAGACCTTATCTGGGCCGTAGACAACCAGCTGCGTTTTACCGTTTTCAACAAGGCCTATCACAACGCCATCCTTCATTTTACGGGTGTAAGCCTCAAGCCGGGCACCAGGCCGGTACTGACCACAGACCAGAACGAGCTTCATAAGTGGGAAAGATATTACCGCAAAAGCCTGCAAGGTGAAAAACAAACCATCGAAGAATCCCGGGAGATGGCGAATTTCGGATTATCCACCGCAGAGATCACTTTCAACCCTATTATCAACGACGGAAAAATAGCCGGCGTGGCTTGTTTCGCCCGTGATGTTTCGGAAAGAAAAAACCAGGAGCTCCGCCTGAAGACCGCGCTGGACCGTTATGACATCGTCACCATTGCCACCCGTAACGTGATCTGGGACTGGGACCTCAGAACGAATGAAGTGATCTGGAACAATAACCTGTACATGCTTTTCGGCTACCGTATTACAAACTCGGATGCCAACTGGTGGAAAGAGCATGTGCATCCTGATGACGAGGAAATAGCTAACAAGTGGCTTGAAGAAGTGATCAGCCAGCAAAAGGAACAGTGGACGGTGGAATACCGCTTCCGCTGTGCCAATGGCAACTACCGGTATGTGTCAGACCGCGGCTATGTGCTCTACGGGGAAGACGGCAGGCCCTACCGGATGATCGGCGCCATGGAAGACATCGACGCTAAAAAAACCTACGAAGAAGAGCTCAAGAAGGTGGCCCACATGAGCTCCCACAGCCTGCGCAGGCCGGTAGCCTCCATGCTCGGTGTAGTGGCCGCGCTCAACAAGGAAGATCTCAGCCATCCGGAGAACATTCCCCTGCTCACCTATATCGAAAAGATCGCGCAGGAGATGGACGATATTATCCACGATGTGGCGGCAAAATGCAATCATATCTTCAGGGAAGTCGTGCAATAATATCTCAGGGGGTTAAATTACGGAACGGCTACGGGATATGCCTAGGAATTTGCCATCCGCCGGCTGTTCCGCCAGTTCTTATCGTAATACACAAAGAACGCCAGCCATATGCTGCGGGAAAGCCGCATCAGCAGCGGCTGTATAAATATCAGCACCAGGCCGTTCACGCCCAGCCACCAGAATACGCTGTTATCTTCAAGGGAAAAGCCCAGCAGCACCCACCATGCTATAAAGGTAGCCACACTGGCGGCAACAGCCAGCGCGTAGCTGACATAACCCGTCCCGAAATAAAAGCCTGTTTCAGGCTCGGTGAGCTGGCCGCATTCCGGGCAGCGCTGATTCATGCGCATGAATTTGAAAAGATTGTAAGGGTTGGAGTTTTCGAAAAGCCGGCCCCTTCTGCAACGGGGGCATTTATTACCCAATACGCTCAGTAAAAGGTTCGGCTTGTGGTCTGTACTTTCGGCACACATAATATTCAGATTAAACTGTTTCTAAATTCTTCCGCTGTAACGCCCGCATATTTCCTAAAGAAGCGCGAGAAATAGGAGTTATCCTCGAAGTTGAGACCGGAGGCGATCTGCGTTACCGTCAGGTCTTCGTTCGTGAGCATCCGTTTGGCTTCCAGCAGTACGCGTTCCCTGATAAGCTCACCGGCGGTTTTACCAAGGAGGTCCTGGCAGAGCGCGTTCAGGTGGTTAGGCGTAATGTACAGCAGCTGCGCATATTCTTTCGGCAAACGGAGCCTCCGGTAATGTTTGTTGATCAGTTGCCGGAAATTGCGCAGCACCAGCTGCTTTTGCTGCGGCACCGCTTTTTTCGTGTCTTTCACGATGGCCCGGTTCACCAGCAGGAACAATTGCAGCAGCAGCACACGGACCATGTCCGCTTCGTTGCGCCCCGCCGCTTCTTCCAGTATCTGTTCAAATACGGCTCTCACCCCTTCCCTTCCGGCCGCCGGGATATTGAGCACCTGTTCGCTGCTGTTGCCGCTGAAAAAGGGGAACTGTTCCAGGTATTGGTGCTGCATGAGGAAAGTATCAAAAAAAGAAGCGGAAAAGTGTATCACATACCCGTCCGTCCCTTCTTTGAAATGCCAGCTGTGCACCTGGCCGGGCGCCATGAAATAGATCTGCCAGGGCTGCACGGTGAACCGTGTAAAATCCAGCGTATGCGCGCCGTTGCCTTTGGTGAAAAGCACGAGGTGGTAAAAGTTATGCCCGTGCTGCTGGTGAACCCGCTGGTAGTTCTTTTTCAGGTAACCGTCCAGCCGCTCCGCCAGCAGGTCCTGGTGCCGGTGGCCGGCGCTTATCGTGCAAATATCATATACCGGGATGGCCTGTTTCATGACAATGTAAAGGTACGCCGGAAGCAGCGGGCCGCCAACGCAGATTCAGGGGTTTTGTGGTACTTTTTACCGGTCCTCCGTAAATAGTGTTTGTATCTTTTTACCGGTATGCCATAAAAAAGGCCGGCGCCTTTAAAGGCGCCGGCTGTGTGTTATTCCAATTATTAAGCTATTATCCTTTGTCGTTGATCACTTCTTTGATCCTGAATTTCTTCTGGCCGCCGGGCACAGGCCACATCACTTCCTGCCCCTGCCTGAAACCGATAAGGGCTACGCCCACGGGAGCCATCACGGAGATCTTGCGCTGCTTGATATCTGCTTCATCTGGCATCACCACGGTCAGTTCCATTTCTTTGTCTTTGTTGGCTTCCTGCACGATCACGCGGGAGTTGAGCCGCACCACGTCCGCAGGGAATTCTTCCTTGCTCACGAGTTTGCCCTTCCTGAAGTCTGCCAGCAGCGACTCCACCACTTCGGGCGTAAACTGGCTCACACGCTCGTCTTCCTGCAGGCAGGCCTGTAATATTTCGAAGTCATCTTTCCTGAATACCAGTTGATGTTTTGTCTTTTGCATCGGT
>CBFHAF010000316.1:0-5902 GCA_965653435.1 uncultured Chitinophaga sp. | reverse complement strand
ACCCGATCGCGCCGGGAATGACGAGGATCAGCAGGCTTTTCAGAAAAGTGCCTGCCCCCTGCTTTATGTTCAGCTCGGAAGAAAAAGGCAGCCTGCGCAGGTAGATCGAGGCGAACAGGAGATTGACCAGCACCACGTTCACAAAGCCCAGCAACAGGTCCGGCAGTATCTTGATGCCCCATACGCCCAGCGAAAACAAAGCGATAAAAATATAGAACGGCAGGAAGAACTTGACCAGCGTGGCTTTGAAGGCGCCCATCAGCAGCTCGCCGGGCGTTTTTACCGGCGCGGCATAATACACCCATGCGGCTTTGAATTTATCCGAGTACATAATGTTGCTGATGGCGGTGATGAATACAAAGCTGCTGATATAGATCAGTAAAATGAACATATTCGTTTCCGGGAGGCTGGCCCATGCCTGGGCAGGCGATCCCTGTTTGCCGCTGAAAAGGAAATACACGAAATACACGATCACATAGGCAAGGGAGGGATATACCTTTAATTTAAAATCGCGGCTGCGCCCGGTGATCATCCACACCAGCTCGAAAGAAAGCCTTTCCAGGCGGTTCTTGCTGGAAAGGCGGGCCAGTGTTTTATACAGCGGCTTTTTGCCCGAGCTTGCCTTCACTTCTTTTTTAACGGTTTCCGGCTCGCTTCCGCTGAGCATTGCCAGCTTCCGGTTGAAGCTGGGGGCAAATACCTTCACCACCAGCCAGAGGCTCAGGAAAGGCACCAAAATGGCCAATGCGATGTACAGCAGGTTCAGCCCTCCGAAATCGAGGCCTGAAACGCCCAGGTGCGCGCGGGCAAACCAGTATGTAGGCACGAGGTTCACCCAGGGATAATCCTCCAGGTTCAGTTTCGCAAGGTTTGACTTCTCCACCAGCCGCGGCGCGAGGTAATAAGTGGCGAATACGATGATGGAAAATGCGATCTGCAGATAGTTGAGTATTTCCTTGAAACGCTGCGGGGTGGTCAATTTTAATGCCACCAGGTACACGGCGTTGATCAGGAAAATGCAGAGAACGCTCAGCAGCAATACCATCACGCCAAACCAGCAGCCTGCGCCGATGCCGTAACGGATCGCGACATACAGGAAAGCAGGCGCAGCCAGCGGGCCCACGATCTTTGAAATATGGATCATGATATGCAGCAGCCTGCTCACCACCACGGTCTTGTCGTTCACCGGCCGGGGCAGTATCACGTAATTGTCTTTTACGTCTATCAGCACGCTGGTAAAATCGGAGATCAGCGTAATGCTCATCATCACCATAAAAACGCTGAACCATAAAAAGAACTGCAGCAGCAGGTTGCCCCCGATCATGAAAATAAAAAGATAGAAAAAGCCCATCAGCAGCGACACGAGCACGATGGCCCAGGAGCCGTTCTTGCGGGGCTTGTTCTGCTGCTGGCGCATGCCGGTGTAGGCATTCGGGCGGCGGTCGTCCATCTTCAGCTTCACGTCCAGTATGGCGCGCAGCTGCGCAACGTTTACGCCCATTTTTTTCCAGAGCGGGTTAAAAAGGGATATGATGGCGAGAAAAAATTTGTTCATCGTCGTGTCTGTTTATTGGCCAAGGGCGTTGATAAAATCATCGGCATTGGTGCTGAGCTGCTGTTTGCCGGTAAGGCGCGCAAAGATCCGCTCCAGCGTTTCGTCGTCGGACGATTTGAGGGAACTGAAGGTGCCGTCAGCCACGATGCTGCCTTCGTCTATCAGCACGATCCGGTCAGACACTTTCTCCACCACGTCCATCATATGCGAGCAGTAAAAGATCGTCTTGTTCTCTTTTTTCAGCAGGGTCATGATCTCTTTTACGATGATCACCGCATTCGCATCCAGTCCGGAAAGCGGCTCGTCCAGTATCACGATCTGCGGGTTGTGCAGCAGGCCGGAGGTAATAAGCACTTTCTGGCGCATGCCTTTGGAAAATGTATCCATCCGCTGGTCTTTGTTCTCCAGCAGGCCAAAGGCCTGGAGCATGCGCGTGGCCCGTTCTTCGATCATCTCGTCTTCCAGCCCGTAAAGCTTGCCCACGAAAGAAAGGTATTCCATCGGCGTGAGCACTTCGTAGATCTCCGCGTTCTCGGGCACATATCCGATGAGGCTTTTGATGGTCATTGTATCCTGCCGCAGATCCCTGCCCAGGATGCTCACTTCTCCTTCAAAATCGCCCAGCAGGCCGATGAGCACTTTCACCGTGGTGGATTTGCCGGCGCCGTTGGGCCCGATATACCCGATGATCTGGCCCGGGAATATGTCGAGGTTGATCCCTTTCAGCACTTCTTTTTCGCCGTAGTGTTTCCTGAGATCCCTGATAGAAATAATTGGCTGCATATCTGATGTTTTCCGTTGTTATAAAGTATAGGCTTCATCCGGCTTCCAGCCGATCCGGTCACCGAATTTACCGAATCCGGTCCATTGGTTGAGCGGAATGCTGAGGCCGATGTGGTTAAATGCGATAGAACGCTGGTACCAGCTGCGGGCGTACCGCAGCTGTATCTTCTGCACAACCACGCCGAGGCCGAACGAAAAGCCGCTCAGCCCGCCCTGGTTGGGCAAGGCAAGCTCCCGCCTGCGCAGGTGGTTGTAACCGGCCGTCACTTCAACGTATTTGCCGATCTCGAACTGCGCGGCCAGTACAAAATGCCGGAAGATATTATCCATGGCGCCGCTGTTCCTGCGGATGGTATCGCCGTTTTCGATGATGATGTTCTCTTCGTCTGCAGGATCGGCGTAACGTACGTCGAACTGGTAAATATGATGAAGGGTGGCGGACAGCTGCAACGGCACATGCTTCAGCCGTTTGCTCACGCCGGCCTGCAGGTCGAAAGGCAGGCCCTCGCGCTCCGCCGCGGTGTAGCGGGTGAACTGCGTGCCCATGTTCTTTGCCAGCAGCCCGGCCTGCCAGCCGCTGGCCGTATCCCTGAAAGCAATACCCACGTCTGTACCGATGCCCGTGGCCGTGAAATCCAGGTAGCGCGAGCGGATGTATTTGATGCTGATGCCGTAATGCCATTTTTCGAGGTACCTGCGCGATGCGCTCAGCTGCCAGTAGAAGTCCACCGGCCTGAAGCTCCCCAGCACGTTCCCGGCTGCGTCGGTATGCGTCATTTCCCCGTACCCGGTGTACTGTATGCTGGTTGCGAAAGTGGTGGCAATGGAAGGCGCATGCCAGGCAAAAGCGAAATTGGAATATTTCACGCCGCCTACGTAACCGGAATAACCCAGCTGCAGCTGTGTATGCATGGCCGGGCGCAGCAGCGCCGGGTTCATCAGCGCGAGGCTCAGGTCTTTTCCCTGCTGGGCAACGGTCATGCCGCCCAGCGCGGTGACCTGCGGGGATGGCGGCAGGTCCAGGAAAGCGAAGGTTTTCCTCCCTCCCAGCACCTGGGCCCTGGCATAGGCGGATAATAACAGTAATATGAAAACGTAGCGGTACTTCAAGGTTCTGTTTTGCGAACGGTAAGTTACAACAAATGCATGCTATTTTAACCGGAAGGCGGGAGGGAGGATCGTCGGACGATGGGCGGAGGAGAGGCGGAGGAGAAGAATAGTGAAAATAATATCAAAAGAATAAAGCCGCCTACCAAGGCGGCTTTATTCAAACCCTTAAACAATCAACATGCGCTCACTTTGTTCTAAAAGTGAACTAATTTTGGTTGCATGGCCGCCCGGGGAGGGACGGGCCTTGCTCCCTATCTCTTTAATAACGCAGTTTCGAGCACTTGGTTCATTTCCTTCACATAATGGAACTTCAGCCCTTTGATATAATCGGGGTTGATGTCCTGTATGTCTTTTTCATTCTGCCAGCACAACACCACTTCTTTGATACCGGCGCGTTTGGCTGCCAGTATTTTTTCCTTGATGCCGCCCACAGGCAACACCTGCCCGCGCAGGGTGATCTCCCCGGTCATGGCCAGGTAAGGTTTCACGCGGCGGCCCGTGTAGGCTGAAGTGAGCGCCGTGAGCATGGTAACGCCCGCGCTCGGTCCGTCTTTCGGCACGGCGCCTTCGGGCACATGCACGTGGATGGTCTTGTCGCGGAACATTTTCGGATCAATCTTGTAGGTGGACGCATTTGCCTGCAAATAGCTGAGCGCTGTCACGGCTGATTCCTTCATGACGTTGCCGAGGTTGCCGGTAAGCTTCAGCTCGCCTTTGCCTTCGCTGAGGCTGGATTCGATGAAGAGGATATCGCCGCCTACGTATGTCCAGGCGAGGCCCACGGCTACGCCGCTCGGGTTGCCGGTCTTGTATATTTCGTTGCTGTATTTCTGTTTGCCCAGCGCTTTGATTACTCTTTCCTCCGAAATGGTGTCTTTCAGTTTGGTGCCCATCGCCACGTCTTTTGCAAGAGAGCGCATAATGGCGGCAAACTGCCTGTCCAGCTCACGCACGCCGCTTTCGCGGGTGTAATCGGCGATCACTTTTTCGATCACCTTGTTGGCGAAAGTGAACTTATATTCTTCCAGCCCGTGCGCGGCCTTTTGTTTGGGTATCAGGTGCCTTTTGGCGATCTCCACCTTTTCTTCGATGGAATAACCGCTCAGGTCTATGATCTCCAGCCTGTCGCGCAGCGCCATGGGAATGGCGTTGATGTTGTTGGCCGTTGCAATGAACAGCACTTTGCTGAGGTCGTATTCGAGCTCCAGGTAATTGTCGTAGAAAGTGCTGTTCTGTTCGGGGTCCAGCACTTCCAGCAGGGCGCTGGCGGGATCTCCGCGGAAGTCGTTGCCGATCTTGTCTATCTCGTCAAGGATCATCACGGGGTTGCCGGATTTCACCTTGCGGATGGTTTGCAGGATGCGGCCGGCCATGGCGCCGATGTAGGTTTTACGGTGACCGCGGATCTCGCTTTCGTCGTGCAGCCCGCCCAGGCTGAGCCTGGCGTATTTACGGCCGATGGCGTTGGCGATGGAGCGGCCCAGCGAAGTTTTACCGATGCCCGGAGGGCCTACGAAACAAAGGATGGGCGATTTCATGTCGCCTTTCAGCTTCAGCACGGCCAGGTATTCGAGGATGCGCTCCTTGATCCTGTCCATGCCGTAGTGGTCGTTATCCAGCACTTTTTTGGCCTTTTTCAGGTCGTAGCTGTCTTTGGTGTATTCGTTCCAGGGAAGGTCCAGCATCAGGTCCAGGTGGTTGTATACCACGGAGTAATCCGGCGTGCTGGGATGCATGCGTTCCAGCTTTTCGATGCCCTTGGTGAAAAGCTCTTTCGCCGCTTCAGGCCACTGTTTCAGCTCGGCCTTGCGCTGCATTTCCTTCACCTCGCGGTCGTTGGAATCGCCGCCCAGTTCTTCCTTGATGCTTTTCATCTGCTGCTGCAGGAAATATTCCCGCTGCTGCTTGTCCAGGTCGGCCTTGGTCTTGTTGTTGATCTTGTTCTTCAGCTCCGCCAGCTGCAGTTCCACCTGCAGCAGCTTCATCAGCAGCTCGGCGCGCACGCGCAGGTTGTTGATCTCCAGCAGCTGCTGCTTGTCTTTCACATCGCTGTTCAGGTTGCTGCTCACAAAGTGGATCAGGAAAGGCGCGTTCTCGATGTTCTTGAGAATGATGCTGGCTTCCGAAGGGATATTCGGCGACAGCTGTATGATCTGCGCCGCGAGGTCTTTGATGGAAGACACATACGCGTCGAACTCGGAATCGTTTTCTTCCATCTCGTCCGGCATCAGTTCATAGCTGGCTTTGAAGTACGGATCTTCCGTGAGGATGCTTTTTATCCTGAAGCGCTTGCGCCCCTGGATAATAATGGTAGTGCCGCCGTCCGGCATTTTGATGAGCTTCACGATCTTGGCCACGGTGCCTACATCGGAAAGATCGGTAATACCGGGTTCTTCGATATTACTGTCTTTTTGCGCTACCACGCCAATCATTTTGTCAGTCTTGTACGCATCG
>CBFHAF010000315.1:0-5910 GCA_965653435.1 uncultured Chitinophaga sp. | reverse complement strand
AGTTCCAGCCAGGCAATGGCAGTAGAATAGATAGCTATGGCAATGAACATCGGGAACAGCTTTTTCACCGTGTCAGCCTGATGGATGCGAAAAATAAAGGTGAACCAGTCGCGCGGGTTATAGTTGATCATACCTGCAAAAATAATATCATTCACCGTTATTTTGATAACTGGCGGTATTAGTGTTATTTTACGCCTTCTTTATTATTAGCGAGTTTATGATCAAGCCGTACTTGTACATTCAGAAGACCAAAGAAAAAGGCCGTGGTGTTTTCACCAACGAACCCATCCCTGCTGGCACCGTTATCGAAGTTTCACCCGTTCTCGTATTATCCAATTCGGATACCGGGATCGTGGATAAAACAAAGCTTCACAACTACATCTTCCTGTGGGGTGTAAGGGAAACCCGCTCCTGTATCGCTCTTGGCTTCTGCTCCATCTACAACCACGCCTACGAGCCTAATTGCGAGTATGAAATGGATTTTGACGCCGAAACCATGGCCATCAAAACCCGCCGCGCCATCAAAAAAGGCGAGGAGCTCTCTATTAACTACAATGGAGACGTGGAAGACAAATCCGAAGTCTGGTTCGATGTCAAGAAAAAATAAACCCTGAAAAATCCGGGCGGAATGTGCCGGATTTCTTAATATTGTGATTGTATAAGCACTTATATAATTACATGAGCTTCTATCCAAAACTGGGTTACCTGATATTCGGCAGCCGGCTCAGGCGCCTGAGCGAATACTTCCTCGCAGAGGTCAACAAAGTATACGCCCAGGCCGGCATTGCCTTCGATGCCAGCTGGTTCCCGCTGTTCTACCTCCTGCAGAGCAAAAGCCAGCTCACCCTCATGGATATCGCCAATGAGCTGGAGGTATCCCATTCCGCCGTCAGCCAGCTGATCACCAACCTTAAAAAGAAAGGGCTGGTAAAAACCACCCGCTGTGAAGAGGACGGCCGCCGCCAGTGGGTAATGCTCACTAAAAAAGGCGCGGAGCTGCTCCAGCAGGTGCTGCCCGTATGGAAAGGGATAGAAGCGGCCATGGAAGAACTTGTATCGGAAAACAAACAAAGCAGCAAAATACTGGAAGCCATAGGCGCGCTGGAACGGGCGGTGGAAAACGATCCGCTGGCCGGGCGCATCATGCGCGCCATGCCCATCCACACCAAAACGATCCATTCATGAGCCAGGTATTCAAATACGGCGAAGACCGGCTGACGGTAGCCATCGCCCTGGATATTGCAGCAGGGCGCATCCGCGGGGTCATTTCCCCCGCGGTAATGCAGCGCATCAACACGAGCCATGGACATGTGCAGGCCATTGTGCAGGAGCACAGAACAGTTTACGGTATCAACACGGGCTTCGGGCCTTTGTGCGACACGAAGATATCAGAGGAAGACACACGGGCACTGCAATATAACATCCTTCAAAGCCACAGCGTTGGCGTGGGCGCGCCCATTCCTGAAGACGTGGCGCGGCTGATGCTCATCACCAAAGTACAGGCCCTTGCGCAGGGTTATTCCGGCGTGAACCCCGCTACTGTGGAACGCATCATCTGGCATATCGACCAGCGCATTACGCCGCTGGTGCCGGAGAAAGGAAGCGTAGGCGCTTCGGGCGACCTTGCCCCGCTGTCGCACCTCTTCCTGCCGCTTATCGGCCTGGGAGACGTATATTATAAAGGCCGTGTATTGACCATGGCGGAAGTATTGCAGCTGGAACAAAAGCAGCCGGTAGTGCTGGGCCCGAAGGAAGGGCTCGCGCTGATCAACGGCACGCAGTTCATCCTTTCTTTCGCCGTTACGGCTGTGGCCAAGCTGCATAACGCGCTGGAAGCGGCGGACATTATCGGGGCGCTCTCGCTGGAAGGGCTTATGGGTACTGCCAAACCCTTCGACCCGCGGCTGCACGCCATACGGCCCTACGCAGGCAACCAGCTCGTGGCACAGCGGCTGGAAACCTTGCTGAAAGGCTCCGAGATCATGGCCTCGCATGCAGATTGCGGCCGCGTGCAGGACCCTTACTCCCTGCGTTGCATCCCGCAGGTGCACGGCGCGTCCCGCACTGCCTGGAAACACCTGCTGGACCTTACCACCATCGAGCTGAACGCAGTGACGGACAATCCCATCATCTTCTCCGAAACAGACACCATCAGCGGCGGCAACTTCCATGGCCAGCCGCTGGCGCTTCCGCTGGATTACGCCTCGGTAGCGGCCGCCGAGCTCGGCAATATTTCAGACCGCCGCTGTTATATGATGATCGAAGGGCGGTTTGGACTGCCGAAATTACTGATAGAGGATGCGGGCCTGAACTCCGGTTTTATGATCCCGCAATACACCACCGCTGCGTTGGTAACGGAAAACAAAACATTGTGCTTCCCAGCCAGTGCAGACAGTGTGCCTACTTCACTGGGGCAGGAAGATCATGTGTCCATGGGCTCCATCAGCGGGCGCAAGCTGGTGCAGATCATCGGCAACCTGGAATACATCCTCGCCATCGAGCTGCTGTATGCAACGCAGGCCATAGATTTCAGGAGGCCGCTGAAATCCGCGCCGGTGCTGGAAGCCTGCCAGCAATTCGTACGCAGCAGGGTAAGCTTCGCGCGGAAAGACCGCATCTTCGCCAATGATATCAACATTTTGCATAAGGTCGTTGCAGACCAGTCGTTCGTACGCGCCGCCAACGAAGCGGCCGCGGCTCACCAGATCAATTTAAACGGTTCGTATGAAGAACAATTCCGGCTTTCTTAGCATCTATGCGGCGCACCCGCATTATAAAGCCCCGCGCGGCACGCAGCTGCATGCACGCAGCTGGCAGACCGAAGCGCCCCTGCGCATGCTGCTCAATAACCTGGACCATGAAGTGGCCGAAAACCCGGACGAGCTGGTGGTATACGGCGGCATCGGCCAGGCGGCGCGCAACCGGGAAGCATTGCAGCAGATCATCCAGTGCCTGCTCACGCTGGACGAGGAACATTCGCTGCTGGTACAGTCCGGCAAGCCGGTGGGTATTGTGCGTACACATCCGCAGGCTCCCCGCGTGCTGCTGGCAAACAGCAACCTGGTGCCCAAATGGGCCACCTGGGAGCATTTCAATGAACTGCGCGCGAAGGGATTGATGATGTACGGGCAGATGACCGCGGGCAGCTGGATCTATATTGGCACGCAGGGCATTTTGCAGGGCACCTACGAAACCTTTGTGGAATGCGGCCGCCAGCACTTCAACGGCGACCTGAAAGGTAAGCTGCTCGTTACCGCGGGTATCGGCGGGATGGGCGGCGCACAGCCGCTGGCAGCCACCATGGCCGGGGCAACATTCCTCGGTGCGGACGTGGACCCTTCGCGCCTGCAGAAACGTATAGACACCAGGTACCTGGACCGCATGACGCATTCCTACGAAGAAGCCATGCAGTGGATCAACGACGCGCAGGCGAAAGGCGAAGCGATCTCGGTAGGCCTGGTGAGCGATGCGGGCGATATGCTGGAAAGATTGCTGGCAGACAATATCATTCCGGACATTCTTACGGACCAGACCTCCGCGCACGACCCCGTTAACGGTTATGTGCCCAATGGCCTCAGTCTTGCAGAAGCCGCAGCGCTGCGCAAAAGCGATCCCGCGCGTTACAAGGAACTGTCGCTCAAAAGCATGGCCCGCCATGTGGGATTCATGCTTGGGCTGCAAAAGCGCGGCGCCGTTACATTCGACTACGGCAACAACCTGCGCGAATTTGCGAAAGAAGGCGGGGAAAGCCATGCATTTGATTTCCCCGGTTTCACGCCGGCATACATCCGCCCGCTGTTCTGCGAAGGCAAAGGCCCGTTCAGGTGGGTGGCCCTTTCCGGCGACCCCGAAGATATTTATACGACAGACCGCGCGCTGATGGAAGCCTTTCCTGACAACAAACCGCTGCACAACTGGCTGCAAAAAGCACAGGAGCGCGTGGCCTTCCAGGGATTGCCCGCACGCATCTGCTGGCTGGGCATGGGTGAAAGGGAAAAGGCCGGGCTCATCTTCAACGAATTGGTGCGCAGCGGCAAAGTAAAAGCTCCCATCGTGATCGGCCGCGATCACCTGGACTGTGGCTCCGTAGCTTCGCCCAACCGCGAAACGGAAGCCATGAAAGACGGGTCCGACGCGGTTTCAGACTGGACGTTGCTGAACCTCATGAGCAATACCGCCGGCGGCGCCACCTGGGTATCGTTCCATCACGGCGGCGGCGTAGGTATGGGGTATTCGCAGCATGCGGGCATGGTGGTGCTGGCGGATGGTACAGACCGTGCGGCTGCCTGCCTGGAACGCGTGCTTTACAACGATCCCGCGATGGGCATATTCCGCCATGCGGACGCCGGCTACGAAAAGGCCCTGGAAGTAAGGGACCAGTTCGGGCTGGGGTTATAATGTCAACCTGAAATAACAAGCATATGAAGCTCATAGGCCCATTCATACAGGCGTTGCCGTTATCAGGCCTGCCATTCAAAGGCCCCCTGCAGGATGAAATGCTGGAAGTGATCGAGAATGCGGGCGTATTGGTGAAGGAAGGGAAAGTACATGCTTGCGGCAATTTCAACGAGCTGCGCAAACAGCATCCCGGCACAGACCTTGAGTTTATGGACGAGCCGCTGGTGCTGCTGCCGGGCTTTACGGACTGCCATACGCACATCTGCTTCGCCGGCAACAGGAGCCGCGACTACGCCATGCGCATCGCCGGCAAATCGTACCTGGACATTGCGCGCGCAGGCGGGGGCATCTGGGATTCCGTTACCAAAACCCGTGCGGCGGACATCACTGAGCTCACCGAAAATACAGTAGCCAGGGCTAACCGTCACCTCAGGGACGGCGTTACCACCATTGAAATTAAAAGTGGTTACGGCCTCAGCCTTGAGACCGAGCTGAACATGCTGCGCGCCATCCGCCAGGCCGGCCTGCATACAAAAGCCGCGCTGGTGAGCACCTGCCTGGCTGCGCACATCCGCCCCCGTGATTTTGACGGCGACGAAAAAGCATACCTGCAATGGATATTGCACGAGCTGCTGCCTGCCGTGCAGGAAGAGCATTTATGTGAAAGAGCGGATATTTTTATTGAAGAAACAGCCTTCTCCGCGGCCGCTTCCCGGACCTTCCTGAAAGAAGCGGCAGCCAAAGGTTTCCGGCTCACGGTGCATGCGGACCAGTTCAGCAGCGGAGGTTCCGGCGTTGCAGTGGAAGCGGGGGCTTTATCGGCCGATCATCTCGAAGCTTCTACGGAGCAGGATATACGCAGGCTGGCCGCCTCGGATACCGTGGCCGTCGTATTGCCGGGCGCATCGCTGGGCCTGGGCATGCATTATGCGCCCGCGCGCAAGCTGCTGGATGCGGGCGCCTGCCTGGCCATTGCCAGCGACTGGAACCCGGGTTCCGCGCCCATGGGCGATCTGCTGATGCAGGCGGCAGTGATGAGCGCTGCGGAAAAATTATCCACCGCCGAAGTGTTGGCGGCGCTCACTTTCCGTGCAGATAAAGCGCTGGGCATCACCCGCAGCGGTGCGGACCTGCAGGCTTACCCCTGCCGCGATTACCGGGACATCCTGTATTACCAGGGCCGCATGAAGCCGGCTTATGTGTGGAAGAACGGCGAAATGGTGTAACACCTCAAAACAAGCACCTATGACATTAGTATGTTATCAGCCGCCAGCCTCAGGCAGCTGGCAGGGGAGAGTAGACGGGGAAGAGCCCGGCCTGCTTCGCTGGCACCAGGTTGTACAGCCTGTGGACCTGAGCCGGAACCCTTTGCCATCGCTGGCTGCGGGGCAGAAGGGAATTGCATTCCTGGGGTTCGCTTCAGATGAAGGCGTGCGGAGGAACAAAGGCAGAACCGGCGCGGCGGAAGGGCCCGCCGCTTTAAGGAAGGCCTGCTCCAACTTTCCCCTGCAC
>CBFHAF010000314.1:0-5913 GCA_965653435.1 uncultured Chitinophaga sp. | reverse complement strand
TCGCCGCAGCGGTGCCAGAGGCGGTAAGAAAGCGGGGAGGTAGACACGCCGCCTACCAAGCCTTCAGGCAGCAGCGCCCCCAGTAAGCGGAAGAGGCGCATGGTAAAGGCCACACCGTCAGCCGTAGCCCAGTCCGGCGTATGCACCTGGTCTTTTACACGTTCCTTGTGAAAGCCGCCGTATGGAAAACCATTCATGGTAAACACGTAACAATCATTTTCCCGCAGCCATTCGCGGAAGGCGTTCAAAGGCGCTTCTTTCGACAATTCCAGGCTGGCCAGGTTGCTCAGCCGCAGGCCGATGCCGAAAGGCTTATCGGGGCTTACCTGTGCCTTTACGGCGGGTATGAACTGCTGCAGCTGCGCGAAATGTTCGTTCCAGCTTTCGCCTGCGTGGATATTAGTGCAATAAGTCAGATGGCCTGATGGCGTATACATGTGCTATGGTCTTATGCTAATCTGTTCAACTAAAGCTGCGTCACCATTTGTCGCGCAGCATGTTCACTGCTTTACGCAGCGTGGCATTGTCTATGGAATGCACTTCCTTCCCTTTGCCGATCCCTTCAAGCAGGGCAATGGTAAGCCTTCCGCCGAGGTGTTCCCTGAATTCTTCCAGGCCGGCCATGATGGGGGAAGCGTCGTCCTCAATCTCCAGCAATGGGTGGTACAACGGCAGGCGCAGCTTCTTCAGCAACCGGATGATCCTTTCAAGGGAATCTGCATCCAGCAGGCCGGTCAGCCAGGAATACACACTGTCCAGCGCGATACCGATAGATACGGCTTCGCCGTGGCGCAATTCAAAATCGGTGAGTTGTTCCAGCTTATGCGCGCTCCAGTGGCCGAAATCCAGCGGGCGCGAAGATCCGCTTTCGAAAGGATCGCCGGCGCCGCCGATATGTTGTATATGCAGTTCCGCGCAGCGGCGGATGAGGTATTGAAGGCTTTTATGTTCGCCGGTGGAAAGTTCTTCCGCCTGGGCTTCCATCCATTCAAAGAAGGCCGCGTCCTTGATCAGCGCTACTTTCACGGCTTCTATCATGCCGGAGCGCCAATCACGCTCGTCGAGCGTGGTAAGGTAATGCGCGTCGTTGAATACGGCTGCGGGCGGCGCAAAAGTGCCGAGGAAATTCTTTTTCCCGTGGTAATTGATGCCGTTCTTCACGCCAACGCCGGAATCGTTCTGCGACAATACGGTAGTGGGTATACGAATATGTTTGATGCCCCGGTGACTTACCGCGGCCACGTAGCCAACGAGGTCCAGCACAGAGCCCCCGCCGATGGCCACTACATATGAATGCCGGTCTATCGCATGCTGGTCGATCTCGTTCACGAGCCAGTAAAACAGCTGCAGATCGTTCTTGGAAGCTTCCCCGCCGGGCACCACGATAATGTCCTGCACGAGCTCATAATTATCCAGGCCGCTGCAATATGCGGTGATCTGTTCCTGTATGGTATCGTGATGCTTGGTTACGCCATCGTCTACGATGAAAAGCAATTTTTTCCGGATGCCTTTTTCTGCACGGGAATCCAGGAAGCCGGAAAATACCGGGTTGGATGGATCAAATAAATGTTCTGTAAAAAAAACCTTGTATTCGAACTGAACGCTGAAAGATTGTTGAATATACGACATAGCTAAGCTCCGCCCCGTTTGCCGGGCAATTTTTAAACGGTTAAATGTACAAAAAAGGACGTTACCGGCTGCTATTTTTTACAGCTGGCTGATACTTCAGTTGAACGGTTCAGGTAACGGCAAATGCCTTGGAGAGCAGGATGGACAATGGCAGGAAAGCCAGCACTATCAAAGGATAAGGGAATACTGCAAAGGCTGCCACCCAGGCGGCATTCATGGCAATAAGGCCTATAATGCCCCCTTTCACGGCCTTCCCGATATTAGGCCCGGTAGGCTCATTCATGGCCTTCAGCAGGGGGTTGAAAATGAGATACAGTAAAACGAGCAGGTAAATCCCCACCATCAGCCCTTCTCCTTTCATCACGCCCTGCCAGAAAATAATGGCGCATACGATGGCATAACCTATGGCGGCCATCATGAGCGTGCGTTTTTTCCCGCCATGCACTTCATCACGCGAGATCATAGTGATGGAAGCGATGTAGAGCACGGGCACCACCGCCAGCCAGCCATATTGCGGAAGCGATGCGGGAATGATGCTGATGCCCAGCAGAAGGTTCAATCCCCGGCACAGCCCCATGTTGAATGGGCCGAGCGCTTTGTGGTGCTTGCCCCATTTGTCGTACACGAGCGCCGCCACCGCGATGCCGATGGCAATGAAACCCGAAGTTTCCCCTACGGTGAAGGCGGCCAGCACACCGAGCAACAGCAGGTATACACCCAGCACCACCGCCTCTGTTTTTGAAATGATGCCGGAAGGAATGGGCCGTTCGGGCCGTTCTATGCGGTCCAGCGAAGCGTCGAAAATATCATTGAACACCACACCTCCGCCGTAGAGGCCGATGGTGGCTATGGCAAGACAGGTAGCCTGCAAAACCGACTGAACGTCTGTGAGCCCGTGAGCGAGAAAACCGGAGATCGCAATGCCGGCCAAAATATCGGTAATGGCCGTCAGTATATTGGCGGGCCGCATCAATCGCAGATAGCCGAGCAGTTTGCTGAGGATATAGTTCACTTGTTAGTCAGGTTTTCAATACAATAAAGCAATGGATAAAATTGTTACCGGATAATGGTGGATTGTTTATTTGGCCTGGGTTGCTGCCCTCCGCGCAAAACTGTGCTCCCATTATACTTCAGGCTTTGGTCAATTTCGCCGGGTTGCTGGAAATCAGCTTCGTTGATCTGGCCGCTTTGCGCGAACGCGGTAATGGCGTTGCGGTAGGTCACCAGTTCCACATCCGCTTTTGAGATGCCGCGTTCCAGCATGAGCGCAGCGGTTTTGGGTACCGCCAGCGGATCGCTGATGCCCCAGTCTGCGGCGGAGTTCACCATAATGCGCTCCGTGCCGTATTGTTTCACTACTTCCACCATGCGTTCGTTCCCCATTTTCGTGAAGGGATAAATGGTGAATGCCGCCCAGAAGCCGCGGTCCAGCACTTCTTTCACGGTCTCTTCGTTGTTATGGTCCACGATCACCATGTAGGGGTCGAGGCCCATTTCTACCGCGATGTCCATGCTGCGCTGAGTGCCTTGTTTTTTATCGCGGTGCGGGGTATGTATCTGCACGGGCAGGCCAGCTTCTTTGGCCAGCAGCAGCTGCGCGCGGTAATATTTTTCTTCCAGCGCCGTCTGGTCGTCGAAGCCAATTTCCCCAACGCCCACCACGCCTTCCTTGTAAATGAAAAGCGGCAGTATTTCCATCACCTGTTCGCTGAGCGCCTCGTTGTTCGCTTCTTTTGAATTGAGGCCGATGGTGCAGTAGTGTTTGATACCGAACTGCGAGGAGCGGAACCTTTCCCAGCCAACGAGGCTGCTGTAATAATCCCTGAAAGTATCCACGCCGGTGCGGGGCTGGCCGAGCCAGAAAGCGGGCTCAATAATAGCGGCCACTCCGGCGTCTGCCATGGCCTGGTAATCGTCCGTGGTACGGGAGGTCATATGTACATGCGGGTCAAAAAAACGCATGCCTTTGATGGCCTCCAGGTAAGCCGGGTTGTGCGATTGGGGTACAAGATCTTTTTCCGTCAGCTGAGCACTACAACACATAAGAATTATAAATTACGATTGGGTTTAAATTAATAATAATGGGCAGGCTGTCCAATAACATAAACTAGTCATTTACACGACTGGCAACCGTGTTCCAGGTAAGCTTTCCGGAGCTTATGTCCGTTTTCATTTCCTTTCTTGTTTCCAGCAGGTCTTTCGCGGGCTGATATGCAGACGCAGCGCAGGCAAGCGCAGCTGCTTCCCTTTCAGCATGTTGCTCGGAGAACCATATCCTTTCGATGTCTTCAAAATTGCCGGCATGGATGAACGGCGCTACCATGCGCCAGATGAGCGGGTGCACCGTTCTCCCGGCGGCCCAGCGTTCGTGTGCAAAGTCCGTCAGGATGCGGGCAAGCGCGGGATTGGCGCGTTCGTCCACTCCCATGATATGCTGCACCGGTTTTTCGGTGAAGAATGCTTTCATGATCAGCTGGTTCCATGCGGGCTCGTCCAGGTACTGCGCCGGGTAAGGATTACGCAGCATGATCGCTTCCAGCACCACGCCGATGTTGGAGCGGATACCTTCCGCGGTGCGCAGCTTCCATGCTTCAGGAAATGCCAGCAGGGGCAATGCGCCGTAAAGCGCCACCAGCTCGTTCATTTCTGCGGCGTGAAACAGATTTTCTATCGCCTGCGTATATGTTTTCTGATCTGTGGGCGGCAGCTGCATAAGCCACCAAACCCTGAACAGGCGGTCTCTCGTATAATCATCCAGCTGAAAGGGCTGCAATTCCGCGGCCTGCCCGGCAGTAACATGAATGTTGTCGCGGCCCAGGAAGCGGGGCGCCGCGGTGAAAGCAAGATTGAATGCCTGCATGGAATGCTGCTCCTGCCAGGCGCGTAATTTGTCTGTGATCCACTGTTGGCCTTTTTCCGGTGTATTGCTGGAGAGTATCTGGTATAGCGTTCCCGAAACCAATTCCCTGTTAAATACGTATCCCATGGGGCTAAAATAATGAATTTCAGGTTTAGGGGAAGGGTGATAATTTTTATACGGCAAAGGGAAATGGTGCACGGCGGGCACTTTAAGGGGTCTTGTAAAAATAAAAGAGAGGCAACTAGTGCCTCTCCTTCCGCCATTCTAAAACCTGATTAGTAACCAGGATATTCTTCAGGGGATGCGGTCCCCAATGTCGTTTTCAGGGTTATTTATTCAAAAGCCGTGCCGGGGTTTCCGGTAGCTTTCTACTGCAATATAAGAATTAAAAATCGTTCGGCGCTCACCCCAAAGTGTCAAAATTTTAACATTCCCTTTGGAAAAACGATTTTGCAGGAAGAGGAAATCAAGCTGGCTGTCTTTAAGGCGGCACTTCCTGGATAAAAGTGCCTGATTCAAAGTGGAATTTATAAAGACAAAAAATTATTTAGGTTAGACGAGTCAGCGTAGATCTTTATTCATGCAAAGGTTCACGATATTTTGTTGTTTCTGATGTCCTAAATTATAACATTTATTTAACAACCGCAAACATCTTGGCCACTTTTTTTTTAAACCCGATCAGGTGATGTTGAAATGGCGGATTTTCCGTAAGTTTAATCAATTTAGCTAATATTATTTCACTTTTTACATCATGAAGATATTTAATGTAGTTTTTGCTGTGCTGTTCGTATTATTTGCCGCTTTGCAGTGGAACGACCCGGACCCCTATATCTGGATGCCGATCTACCTTTACCCGGCCATCCTCTGCGGCCTGGCCGCGGCGGGCAAGTATTACAAAGGCTGGTACCTTTTCGGGATCGTGGCCGCCCTTGGCTACGCCGTTTACCTGTTTTTCGCGAAAGACGGCGTGCTCAGCTGGATGACCGAGCACAGTGCCGAGAACATCGCCGGCACCATGAAAGCCTCCCAGCCCTGGATTGAGGATACAAGGGAGTTTTTCGGCCTGTTCATCATCATTATCGTACTGCTGGTGAATTTTGTGAGCACCAGCCAGAAACGGGCAAAGAAAATGCGGAAGAAAATGATGAAGATCGGTTGATATAAGTAATTCATTATCAAAAGGCTGCTCCGAAAGGGCGGCCTTTTTTATTTTCCAGATTGCTTTTTTGGGCTTTTATCTTCCTTCTATCGGGTATGAACGCTTTTACCCCGCAATTACATCATAGTTTCACCCGGGCAAGATGACGAAAAAGTGAAGCCGGGATGCAGACGAATCGCTGATTGGGCGTAGACTGAAGGCCCAAAAAAGGAGGGGAAGGACATTCATCCTTCCCCTCCTTGGGTAAATTATGTACTGCAAGGTG
>CBFHAF010000313.1:0-5928 GCA_965653435.1 uncultured Chitinophaga sp. | reverse complement strand
CTGCATAACACGTATGTATAAACGAATATTGAGATATTCATCTCAGAAGAAGATCGCGGACCATTCTCTTTTAAAGATGGCTTCCGGCGCGAGCACCTGTATGCCTTCCTTTTCCGCCAGTTCGCCGCCGGCATTCACAGCATCGGCAATGCCGCACCATGGCTCAATGCACACAAAATCCGCGTCCTTCGCGCTCCAGATGCCCATGTACGGGAAGCCGGGAAAGCTCACTTCCAGTCCATGCGGCGTTTTTTCGCTGCGGATGGAGATAACATCCGATGCGAGATGTTTGAACACGAGGGCGTCTTTGTAGAACAGCTGTTTCTGCAGGGGAAGCTCTGTTGCCTCATTGAGGTAAGGAACGGAAGCCGTTTCGATGAGCCCTGCGGCCGATAAGGGCCATATGCCGGCTGTTTCAGGGCGGTTGAAATGAAGGGAATAGTCGCCGAACGCGGTGCCCTGCACCAGCGGCACTTTAAACGCGGGATGCGCGCCGATGGAAAAATACATCGGTTCGTCTCCGGTGTTCTGCACGGTATATTTTACGCTCAGCGTGGCGTTCTGGATAGCATAACGCACGGTGAGGTTAAAAGGAAAAGGATATTTTGCGAGGGTGCCATCATCGTCAGACAGGCTGAAGGTGATGGCAGACGGCGTTTGTTCGTTCACGTTAAACGCCATTTCCCGCGCGAAGCCGTGGCGGCCCAGCTGGTAAGGCTGTCCTTTATGACGGTAGGTATTGTCTTTCAGGCCGCCTACAATGGGGAACAGGATGGGGCTCTTTTTGCCCCAGAAGGCGGGATCGCCGCTCCAGAGGTATTCCAGCTGGTTGTCTTTCCGTACGATGCTTTGCAGTTCCGCACCCTGGGCGCTCACCTGCACTTGGATATATTCGTTAGCAATTTCCATCATGCGGCAAAGTTACAGTTTCAGGCGGATACCTGCTTTATTGAGTAACCCCGCGATCTGTATCATGAGTACGGCAAACAACAATGACTTCAGAATGCCCACCCAGCCTGAGAGCGCTTCCATGGAAAATACGCCCGTCATGGTAAGCACGGCATACGCAAAATAGGGAATGAGGTAACAGAGAAGGGTATCCGTACCCGCCGGTTTGATGATCCTGAACCAGTGGGCCTTTTGCTGAAGGTCGCCCAGCCAGTAGGTAATAACGAACAAGCCGATGGTGAGCGCGCTGCAGATCAGCACCCAGCTGGGCGTGGCGCGTATCTTGGAAATTTCCCAGATGGGCCGTGTAAGCAGCCCGGCGGTGGCCAGCACTACGGCAATGCCCAGCAGCAAAGGGATCACGGATTTCCATTTGCCCGCGGCCGTATAGCTCCTGAAGATCATGGATACCAGCGTGCCCCCCATTACCAGCGATGGCATGGCGCCATTGTCCAGCGGGCCCAGCAGGGTAGAGAGGAAGGTGCCGCGCGGCAAAAGATGCGCGTGCGTGGCCATGCTCAGCCCGCTGAACACGATCCAGCCGGTGAGCACTACCGGAAATTTCCCGCGGCCCAGCACATAGATGAGCGCACTTGCAAAATAAGCCCAGCCGATCAATCCCAGGATGCCCCACCAATACGTGGAGAAACGCTGCGCATCGTCTCCGCCCCTGCAAAGCCAGGCCAGGATCAGCAATACGGCAATGCCTGCGCCTTTCAGGATGTATTGCACGGTTTTAGGCCAGGTGGCGGGGTATTGGTTCCATATCAGGATGAAGCAGGTACAGCAGATGATATTCCACACGCCGCGGCTCATGCCGGTAGCTTCCGCATTCAGGTATTCCCCGTTCACCGGGAACAGCCCCATCACCAGCAGGGCAATGGAACGTTCTATAACATGGCGCAGCAACTGAATGGTATTATCGCCTTTTTTGATGCGGTTGGCGGTCGCATAGGGAATGCTCATGCCCACGATGAAGAGGAAGGCCGGGAACACCGCATCTGCCAGGCCCATGCCATCTTCCTGCGCGGCAGTATGTTCCAGCCAGCGGGGGATGTTTTGCAGGCTCCAGAGGTCATTCACGAATATCATCAGCAACATGGTGAGCGCCCGTGTAATGTCTATGGAGGCAATGCGTTGCGTTGGCGTCATATAGTCAGGGATTTGTTATCAATATATAAATTATTTCCGCTGGTTGTATATGAAAGGGAAGCCCGCTTCTTTGCGGTACAGGTGTTGCATCTGAAAAAAAAAGCGCTCCGGGGAACCGTCCCCGGAGCGCTTATAAAGAGAGTTATGGAAAACTTAATTCCAGATGCCGTTATCCCCCGTCAGGATCACCGGCAGCCCGTCGGTAACCACGATCGTATGTTCGTGCTGCGCCACATAGCTGCCGTCGCGGGCGGTCAGCGTCCAGCCGTCGCCGTTCTCATATGCCCAGGTAGCTTTGGTGGAGATGAACGTTTCGACTGCGATCACGGAGTTCTTCCTGAATTTATTCCGGTTGTATTTGTCGTAGTAATTGGCAATGGAATGCGGCTCCTCATGCAGGCTGCGCCCGATGCCGTGCCCGGTCAGGTTCTTGATCACCCGGTAACCGCGTTTGCGGGCCTCGGCTTCTATAATGCCGCCGACCTGCGCTATCTTCACCCCGTCGCGGATGTTGGCGATGGCGATCCGCAGGATGTCGCGCGAAGCGTTCACCAGCTGCTGATGCAGGTGCAGGTCCTGCCCCAGTACAAAAGACCCGCCATTGTCCGCCCAGAAGCCTTCCAGCTCAGCGCTTACATCCACATTCACCAGGTCGCCTTCCTGCAGGATGGTCTTTTTGGCGGGAATGCCATGCGCAATTTCATGGTTCACGCTGATGCAGGTCCAGCCCGGGAAGCCATACGTGAGCTTGGGGGCGGAACGCGCGCCGAAAGCGGCCAGCACATCCCTGCCGAATTCATCCAGTTCCGCCGTGCTCATGCCGGGTTTGGCATATTCGCGCATCCTTTTGAGCGTGAGCGCCACCGCTTCGCTGGCTTTCTGCATGCCCAGCATTTCCGCCTGTGATGATATAGACATGTACGTTTGTATTAATGATCCTGCAAAGTTAACCATTTTCAGGGGCTTTTGGCCTGGCACTGTTAACTAAAAAGCGATACTTTAGCGGTATGAAAAACGGACCATCTCCCGTAACGAGGGTGGTGATCATTGACGATGAACCCGCCATCCGGAAAGACCTTCAGACACTTGTACAGCAGCAGCCCGGCTTTATTGTCGCCGGTACCTGCGGCAGCGTGCAGGAAGCCCGCACTATTATACCCGCTACCGAACCGGACCTTTTGCTGCTGGACATCTCCCTGGGAGACGGCACCGGCTTCGACATCCTGCGGGAGCCCGCCGCGGCCGGCTGCAAGGTGATCTTCATTACCGCCCACCAGGACTATGCCATCAAAGCTATCAAGTTCGGTGCACTGGATTACCTGCTGAAACCGGTGGACGAGGAGGAGCTGCAACAGGCGCTGGCACGCGTAACAGGCAGCAGGCCCGCCGCGCCGGAACAGCTCTCGCTCGCGCAGCAGCAGCTGAAGCAGGGCGGCCTGCAGAACCGCATCGTGCTGCGCTCCCAGCAGTATCTGCAGGTGGTGGCCTTCGAAGAGATCATCTACTGCCAGAGCGATGCCGGATACACGACGTTTTTCCTGGCAGACGGCCGCAAGATCGTGGTCTCCAAATCCATCAAGGAATATGAAGAGCTGCTGCCGGAAACCTGGTTCATCAGGCCGCACCAGTCCTATCTTGTGAACCACCGTTTTATAGACCGTTATCATAAAGATGGTTACCTCATTCTCCGCAACAACGCTGAAATACCGGTGTCTACCCGCCGGAAAGACTATGTGGTGGAATACCTCACCGGCAACCGGTAAAAAATACGACACGTTATGCGCCCGAACTCATCCCTCCTGAAATACTTTACCTGTGCAGCAGCCCGTTACGGACTGCTGGTTGCATTGTTCGCCGTGGCCGCCTGCAGCCAGCCGCGGGCCGTCCGCCCGGGCAATGCGGATTCCATCCTGGCTTTCATGAAGTCGGACGTCAATCCCTACTTCCACGACCGGCGGCCCGCGGAAGCCGGCCGTGTGCTGGACAGCCTTTATCCCATTGTTCAAAAGCTGAATCATGTAGGGCTTACCTGTTCCTACCTGCGTTTCAGGGGCGTGCAGTACATCATGGAGGAAAAGTACGACAGCGCGAGGGCTTTCCTCGACGAATCCATGCGGCTGGCGAAGGAAAAGGACAGTACCGGCAAACATGTCATCGCGGCCAAAATTCAGCTGGCTGACCTGCTGAAGGAGCAGCGCCGTTACGACAGCGCCCTGCAATATGCGCGCGATGCTTATTACCTCGCCCAGAAATCGGACACGAACGGCCTGCCCATCATCTGCCTCCGCCTTTCGGAGATCTATATGGAAATAGGCGATAACGAAGCCATCCGCAAATATCTTTTTGAAGGTTTCGAACGCACGCAGCAACCCAAGCTGAAAACCGTTTTCGCCAACAATATTGCCAAATATTACACGGACCAGTCGCAGCTGGATTCGGCGATCAGCTTTTTTAAAGCCATGGAAAACGATACGCTGTTCTCCAACCCTTATTTCGACGCGGTGAAATACGAGAACCTGGGTATCCTGCTGGGCAAGCAGAATAAAATGGCCGAAGGGCTGCCTTACCAGCTCAAGGCCCTCGCGCTGAATAAAGAACTGGGTACGCTGGACGGCCAATCCGTGTTCAGCCTGGCAGATACCTATTACCTGCTGGGCCGCTACGACGAGGCGGCGGCTTACCTGGACACGGCTTATACCCTTGCAAAGGAAGCGGGGAGCCTGGATATCATTACCATGGTGTGGCGCAAAAGGGCGCAGAACCAGGCGGCCCGCGGGCAATACAAGGATTCTTATGCCTTCATGGATTCCGCTTACGAGTCTTACAGGACAGAAGTTGATTCTTCCATCGCCGTGCAGGCGCGGGAGCTGGAAACGCAATACGCGGTAAAAGCGAAAGATGAGGAAATAGGGCGGCTTGCCTTCGAGAACAAGGTGAACAAACAGATCCGGCAGCAGCAGCAGGTGATCATCGCCAGCATGGTGCTGGGTCTTGTATTGATCGCGGCCATCGGGTTCCTGCTGTACCGCCGGCGCAAGCTGGAGCAGCAGCTCCGCGAAACCTCCCTGCGGCAGCGTTTGCTGCGCAGCCAGATGGAGCCGCATTTTATTTTCAACACCCTCAGCGTGCTGCAAAGCTTTATCAGGAACGACGAGCGTGAAAAATCCATCCGTTACCTCAACAAATTTGCCAAGCTGGTGCGCATCAGCCTCGAAAACGCGCGTGAGAGCTTCGTGCCGCTGAAAGATGAAGTGACCGCGCTGGAAAGTTATCTCAGCCTGCAGCTCATGCGCTTCGAAGGCTCCTTCGAATACAGTTTTGACATATACGACCAATACGAAGAAGACGGGCTGCTGATACCGCCCATGCTGCTGCAGCCTTTCGTGGAAAACGCCATCCTGCACGGCATGCGCCGGCTGGAACGTAAAGGCATGATCAGCATCCGCATCGAAAGAGGCCCGCATGTGCTCCATTGCGTGATCGAGGACAATGGCCGCGGCCTTCAGCCGGAAAAGCAGGAAGAAGAAAAGACCTCCCTGTCTACCGTCATCACCCAGGAAAGGCTGAGCATGCTGAGCAAACAGACCAAACGCCCGGCCAGCCTCCGGATCATCGACAAAAAGGCCGAGAACGGCGAAGGCATCCGCGTGGAGCTGGACGTTCCTTTCCGCCGTCAATAATAAAAATACCCGCTCAGGCGGATATCCCTGAAAAGCGCCCGGATTTAAAACAAGTCCGGGCGCTTTTGTATTCCCGCCCTTTCCCGCCCCGCATTCCCGTTATGTTTGTGCCACAATTGAATACGCTCCTGAAGAACAACCTTAAAAC
>CBFHAF010000312.1:0-5931 GCA_965653435.1 uncultured Chitinophaga sp. | reverse complement strand
ACTTTTTCATTATCCGTTTTTTGATTCGACTTATACTTTTATCTGCTGCTGATGAAACTAAAACTATGCCAAACTGTTGATGGTCAAGCAATATCCCATTATTGTGCTATATACTTTGTTCTTCTGCATTAGAAACTAATGATATATAAAATGAATAAATACCGGGACGCGGGGGGATGTACTTCCGGTGTTTAAGCGGCGCAACACAAAAATTTTAAATACGGAAAGGGATGTTATTATTAATTTCACGACCCGATTCATTCATCAACGGAATTAAGTATGGAAACTAAAAGAGCGATCCTGATCATCATGGATGGCTGGGGCGAGGGCAAAGTTCCTGCCGCAGACGCCATCCAGCACGCAAATACTCCTTTTGTAGACAGTTTATATGAACAATATCCCCATAGTTCACTGATCACCTGCGGCGAAGACGTGGGTCTGCCCGAAGGACAAATGGGGAATTCAGAAGTGGGCCACCTCAATATCGGGGCCGGGAGAATTGTTTACCAGGAGCTGCAGCGCATCAACGTAGCCGTACGCACAGGGGAACTGGCAGCCAACAGGGCCCTCCAGGCTTCAATGGACTATGCCCTCAACAACGATAAGCCGTTCCACCTCATTGGCCTGGTGAGCGACGGCGGCGTCCACTCCCACATTAGCCACCTGAAAGCCCTCGCCAGCATTGCACATGCGCGCGGACTGAAAAAAGTGTTCATCCACGCCTTTACAGACGGCCGTGATACCGATCCCAAAAGCGGGCTTGGTTTCCTCGAAGACCTGCAGGCGCATTTGCAGCAGACCACCGGGCGCATTGCCTCCGTGACCGGCCGTTATTACGCCATGGACCGCGATAAGCGCTGGGAAAGGGTAAAGCTTGCCTACGATGCGCTGGTTCTGGGCCAGGGCACCCCAACCCAGGACCTGCTTACTGCCATCAAAGCCTCCTACGCGGAAGGCATTACCGACGAGTTCATTAAGCCTATCATAGTAACCGACGAAGCCGAGAAGCCCATTGCCACCATCCAGGAAGGCGATGCCGTGCTGTGTTTCAACTTCCGTACGGACCGTTGCCGCGAGATCACCGAAGTGCTCACGCAGGAAGCGTTCCCGGCCTTCGGCATGCAGCCGCTGGCGCTGAACTATACTACCATGACGGAATACGACAAGTCATTCCGCGGTGTGCACGTTATTTTCGATAACGACAACCTGGTGATGACGCTCGGCGAAGTGCTGGAGAAATATGGCAAGACCCAGATCCGCATTGCGGAAACGGAGAAGTACCCGCACGTGTCCTTCTTCTTCTCCGGCGGCCGCGAAACGCCTTTCACGGGCGAAAAGCGCCTGCTGGTGCCCTCGCCCAAAGTGGCCACTTACGACCTGAAACCGGAAATGAGCGCCCCAGAACTGGCCGACGTTATCGTTCCAGAGCTGGAACAGCGCACGGCAGACTTCATTGTGTTGAACTTTGCGAATGCGGATATGGTGGGGCATACCGGCGTTTGGCCTGCTGCCATAAAAGCCGTTGAAACCGTAGACGCCTGTGTGGCAAAAGTGGTGACCACCGCCCTGCTGAACGATTATGTGATCTTCCTCACGGCGGACCATGGCAATGCGGACTTCATGATCAACGAGGACGGAACGCCCAATACCGCGCATACCCTCAACCTGGTGCCTTTCTTTATCATCAGCCACGACTTCAAAGGGCCGATCAAAAATGGTAAGCTGGGCGACCTGGCGCCTACCATCCTGCATTTCATGGGATTACCCATACCGCCTGAAATGACCGGGAACGTTTTGGTATAACGATCATAACTGACTCAAATAACGAGGCTGCCCGGCTGAGCCGGGCAGCCTCGTTCCGTTTTATTTATTTCCCCGGCTGTAACTTTTTTGTTTCCCCTCCCGTTTTACCATGAAATTCCATGCTCCCTATGCGCCGCACGATTCTATCTATCCCCCTTATCGTGGTGATGTTGCTGGCCCTGAGCGGTTGTGTGAAAGAGAATTGCCATAACATTACGAAAGCGAAGATTTTTATCCCTGTTTACAAGGGCCTGAGCGAGATAAGAGCTGCCGCCGTGCAGACGCTCCCGGCAAGGGAAATTGCCCAGACCGGCAAGATCTATGTAAAAGGGAAATACATCCTGGTGAATGAGCCTTTCCAGGGCATTCACATCATAGACAACAGCGATCCCAGGGCGCCCAGGAACATTTCATTCCTGAACGTAATGGGGAACATCGACATCGCGGTGCAGGACAATATACTCTATGCGGACAGCTACCGCGATTTGCTGGTGTTTGATATCAGCAATCTCAACGATATCCGTTTCGTGAAGCGGTTCGAGGATGTGATGGGTTATTCAGTAGACGCAAGGGGCCGGTGGCTGGGCACGCCCGGCGGCCTGATGAGGGACTCCCTGCTGGTGGGCTACACCGAACGGGATACCACCTACAATCATCCCTGCGAAAGCCCGAAAGGCGATGATTTTATACTGTACGACAGCCAGGCGCTTGCATTCAGTTCCTCGAGCTTTAAGGCTTCGGCCGGATCAGGTGCCGGGAAAGGCGGTTCCATGGCCAGGTTCGCCATTGCCAAGGATCACCTTTACACTGTAGACCAGTCCCGGTTGCACAGCTATGATATTTCAACGCCGGCGAGCCCTGTAAAAGCGCCTCAGCCTGTGCAGGTTGGCGGCGGGATTGAAACGATCTTCCCCTACCGGGATTACCTGTACATCGGCAGCACCACTGCTATGTACATATACGACCTGACAGATCCCAACACGCCAGCGCGGCGTTCAACAGTAACGCATGTCAGGGCCTGCGACCCGGTGGTGGTGGAAGGAACAACAGCTTACGTGACCGTGCGCACCGGCACTTTCTGCCAGGGGAACGTCAACGAGCTGCAGGTGTTCGATGTGACGGATGCGGACCGTCCCGTGAAGCTGGCCACCCACCAGATGCTTAATCCGCACGGGCTGGGCATAGACAACGGCAGGCTGTTTATCTGCGAAGGCGGCCATGGCCTGCGTTTCCTGAATGCACCTTCGCCGGACAAGATCAGCCTGGCCAGCATGCAGACCGGGCTCAATGCCTACGACGTGATCCCCTTTGCCGGTGAGAACCGCCTGCTGGTGAGCGCAGTGGAAGGCATCTACCAATATGACTATACGTCCATGGGCAATCCCGTATTGCTCAGCCGGATCACAGTAAAAAAATAGCCTGACTATAAACTTTTTAGTGCTCTCGACAGATTTGCTCATGCATCAGATGCGCCGTTTTCACGGCGCATTATTTTTTGCCGCTATTTTCGCCTTGTTCCCATTAAATTTGCCTGTATGAGACCTGTAGTTTGGATCATTTCCCTTTGTGCCCTGACCGTTGCAGGATGTAATGTGCAGCCGGGCAGGCCGGATTCCCTTCAGAAAGACAAGAGCTACCGCACCCTCGGCAATTATTGCTGGGAGGAAATTGGACGGATGAAGGCGCAACAGATAGGCATTACCAAAGTAGTTCGTGTAAACGGAAAGGCCGATTCGCTGGCAGTGAGGGACAGCGCCGGGCTTGAAGCCCTTTTCAGGCCGCTGATGGACGCAGATGTGAGCAAACCTTCGCTCTCCGGTGCTTATAACATAGACACGATCGCGGACCAGTTCCATGGCGATACCACCTTCATTTACCAAACCAGGGGCAAACAGACCTGGCCCGCCCAGCTCATACTGGACGTGGATAAGGAAGGCCATATCAAAACCGCGCAGGTTTCGTCATACACCAAAAACCTGGTGTACGAATACCGCCAGGAAGTGCTGTACGAGCGCAATAAGCAGCTCAGGGTCAGCACCTTCCAGAAGATCATCTTCCTGAAACCTGAAAGCCTGGAAGTACAGGCCTGGTTTCACCCGACAACGAAAAATACATGACAGCCGCCGAATTTCAACAGATAGCCCATACATTGCCCGTACATGCCGGTATTTACAAGTATTTCGGCACCGACGGGGAATTGCTGTATATCGGGAAGGCCAAGAGCCTCCGCAAAAGGGTCAGCTCCTATTTTGTAAAGAACCATGATAATTACAAAACGCGGAAGCTGGTGGAGTCTATCCACCATATCGAATTCACGATCGTGGATTCGGAGCAGGATGCATTTTTGCTGGAAAATTCACTCATCAAACAATTCCAGCCGAAGTTCAACATCAACTTAAAAGATGATAAGACCTACCCGTTCATCATCATCAAACATGAACCTTTTCCCCGCGTATTCCTCACCCGCCGCGTCATCAAAGACGGCAGTGAATACCTCGGCCCTTTCACCTCGGTGGGCAGGGTGCGCGAAGTGCTGGAAGTGATCCGCTACAACATTCCGCTCCGCACATGTTCCCTGAACCTCAGCGAGCAGAATATCAAAAAAGGGAAGTTCAAGGTTTGCCTCGAATACCACCTGGGCAACTGCAAAGGCCCCTGCGAAGGGCTGCAAACACAGGAGGATTACCGCGAAGGGCTGCAGCAGGTGAAAGAGATCCTGCGCGGCAACCTCTCGCCCGTGCTGAATATCTTCAAGGCGAAGATGCAGGAACATGCCATGAACATGGAATTCGAAAAAGCTGAGATTCAGCGCAAAAAGATTGAAAGCCTGCAGGCTTACCAAAGCCGCTCCACCATCGTTAGCTCCAGGGTCGGCAATGTGGATGTGTTCACCATCCTTTCCGAAGGGAATTTCGCGTACGTGAATTATCTCCGCGTACTGAACGGCACCATCGCCGATACCAAAACCGTGACGCTGGAAAAGAAGCTCGAAGAAACGGACGGGGAGGTGATGGCCTATGCCATCGCGTATCTGCGCGATGCGTTCCAGAGCATGGCGAAGGAGATCATCCTGCCATTTGAAGTGGAATTCCCCGAAGAAGGCGTTACGCTTACCGTTCCGAAAGGCGGCGATAAAAAGAAGCTTCTCGACCTCTCCGAAAAGAATGTGACCTACTTCCGTGAAGAGCTCCAAAAAAAGAAGATGCTCCACCTGGAAGGTAAAACGGATATGGAAAAGAAAAAGGTATTGTACCAGCTGCAGGCAGACCTTGAATTACAGGAGCTTCCGGTGCATATCGAATGTTTCGATAACTCGAACTTCCAGGGCAGCTACCCGGTGTCCGCCTGCGTGGTGTTTAAGGACGGGGTGGCTTCCAAAAAGGATTACAGGCATTTCAATATCAAAACGGTAGAAGGTATCAACGACTTTGCTTCCATGACGGAAGTGGTTTTCCGCCGCTATAACCGTCTTCTGAACGAAGAGCAACCCCTGCCCCAGCTGGTGATAATAGACGGCGGCAAAGGGCAGCTGGGTGCCGCGATGGAGAGCATCCGCAAGCTGGACCTCATCGGCAGCATGACGGTGGTAGGGCTCGCTAAAAATGAAGAAGAGATATTTTTTCCCGGAGATAAAGAAAGCATTAAACTTCCCTACGACAGCGAAAGCCTGAAACTTATCCGCCGCATCCGCGACGAAGTGCATCGCTTCGGCATTACGTTCCACCGGCAAAAAAGAAGCAAAGGCACTTTTAAGAATGAGCTGGAAGGCATCAAAGGCATCGGGACGAACACTGCCACACAATTGCTGCAAACTTTCCGTTCGGTGAATAAAGTGAAACAGCTGTCGCTGGAAGAACTGGTGAAAGAAGTCGGCCAAAGCAAGGCCCAGCTTATCTATCAGCACTTTCACGGATCAGCGTCCTGACGAAACATGGCAGCAGAGAACCGCGCAACCAACAAGCGGAACATTTAGCAGGGAGACAATCAGCAAAAAAATTCACAAAGATTTTACAACGAGACATTATAAATGATGAGAGCCCGGTGTGAGAACCAGGCTCTTTTCCCCAAGTTAACCATTAAAAGACACCGATTTATTTTTGATGGTCATGGTTCTTTACCGGGACCAAT
>CBFHAF010000311.1:0-5938 GCA_965653435.1 uncultured Chitinophaga sp. | reverse complement strand
GCGCAGCGCGGAGGCGGTGCCGAGGGCCGGATGCGGATCTGGCGTGCGGCCTGCACATTCTCCGTCTGCTGAACCAGGATGCCTTCGGGATCCACCAGGAGGGCGCCTTTGAAGAACAAATAAGCGCAGTATTCTTTAAACTCATGTATCAGTACAACATTGCTGCCGTTTTCCGTATAACAGGGGCAGCCCCATTTCAGCTCTTCCGTCAGCCCGCAGGAAAGAGCGATCGTTCTCATTTGTTCCATCTCTTTTTCCCACTTCTCGGATTTGGCGAAATAAAAGTCAGCTTTGGGATTCATGTTATTCATGTTATTCAGTTTTATTGATTAACAGAAACGGTTTTTCTATCAGCGGGCCTGAAGTACCAGGATACTACAGTAAGGATCAACAGCAGCAAGGCGCCATAATATACGCCAAAAGAATTTCCCAGCACAAAATGCGAGATCAGGGCCCCTGTCATAGCAAAGAAAAACCCGGCATAGGCCCATTCTTTTACCAGGGGAAATTTAGGGATCAGGATGACCACTACGCCCAAAATTTTCCAAACACCGATAATGGTCAGGATATATGGGGGATAGCCCAAACGGGTAACATTGTCCACTTCTTCTTTCATTTGCATTAACTGTACGATGGCTGTGGATATCATACCTAATGCAAGCCAGATGGTAGCGATCCAATAGATGATTTTGTTTCTCTTTTTCATAATGTGTTATTTAAGTTTGCCAACGATTTTTTCCAGTTCATTATGCGCCCAATTAACGCCCTGTTTAAACGGCAGCTTCAGGTTCTCGTCCCTCAGCGCATTTGAGCGGTATATCACGTGCATGGTAAGCTTGCTCGTATCGTCCGTGAGCTTTTCAAATTCCAGGAACTCCAGCGTAACGCCGTAAGGCGCATTCATCATTTCAAAGGTGCGCGTGATCTTCTCCTCCGGCAGGAACTCATGAATGGTGCCATTCGCGGCAAACACCACATTGCCGTTGCCGTCTTTGGTCTCAAAATGATAACCGCCGTGATTTTTATTTTCAAGCTTCAGCACCCCGGTGCCCATCCATTGTTCCAGCAGCTCAGGCTCGGTATATGCTTTGAATAACAGTTCAAGGGGCAGGTCGAATTCCCTTGTAATGAACAGGTCTTGTTTGCCTTCTTCGGCGTTGACTTTTGTTTTTAATTCCATAACTGGTTATTTTTTTGATTTGTAGGCTTTCATTGTTGCTTCCAGTTTGTTAAACCTTTCATCCCACATTTTGCGAAACGGCTCAAGAAAGTCGGCTATCTCTTTCATCTTTTTCGGGTTTAAGTGATAATAAATTTCCCTGCCATTTTGTTCCTGTCTGAGCAATTCGCATTCAGTGAGTATTTGCAGGTGTTTGGATACGGTCGGCCTGGCGGTGTCAAAATTCGAAGCTATTGCGCCTGCTGTCATGGATTGCGTGGCCACGAGCAGCAAAATAGCCCTTCTGGTCGGGTCTGCTATGGCTTGGAAAACATCTCTTCTCAGGTTCATCGTGTAGCTATTTGACTACAAATATATGCGTAGTCATTTAACTACGCAAATTTATTTTTAAAGCAGGAGGAAAGAGCGCTTTATTTTAACATTCCCTATTTGGTTAATCAGCAATAGCCGCCTAATTTTGCCCGGACTATTATATGTTGGACCTCCAGGCATTTGAACGGCTCTTCCGGGAGCATCATGCGCATTGCCTTGCCTTCGCCATTCATTATACGGGAGACCCGTACGAGGCGGAAGAAGTAGTGCAGCTTGTTTTCTCCCAGCTCTGGGAGAAGCGGGAAAGCATTTTGATCAACGGGTCTGAGCGTTCCTATCTTTTTACGGCCATCCGCAACACCGCCATCAGCCAGTGGCGCAAGCAGAATGTAAGGAATGAGAAGGAGCAGTCGTTCGGCCGCATGCAGGACGATGTGGTGCATCTGTCTGTACAGGCGCGGGAGCTGGAGGGGAAGCTGCAGGTGGCGCTGGAGAAGTTGCCGGAGCGCTGCCGCGAGGTTTTTCTGCTCAGCCGGAAGGAGCAGCTGAAATATGCGGAGATCGCGACCGTGATGAATATTTCCGTTAAAACCGTTGAGAATCAAATGGGTAAGGCGCTCAAGATCCTGCACCATGAGCTGAGGGAGTACCTGAACCTGTTTTTTTAATAAGAGTAGGGGGAAAGCGCCTTTGTGTGCGTCTTTTACCGTAACTGATAACTTTACAACTGTTCATGAGCAATTTGCAACCTGATGAGGCTTTATACTCCTTGCTGTGCAAGTACCTGCTGGACGAGGCTGACGTAGCCGAGCGCCGGTGGGTGGATGCCTGGCGGGGCGAGGCGCCGGCCAATGAGGAAGCGCTTTCAGCTATCCGGAAGATGCTGGAAGTGCCCCTTCCCGTGGCCGCGTACCCCGGCCTCAGCACGGATGCGAGCTGGGAAAGGCTCAGGGCGGGCATCGCGTATAGTGAAGAGAGTGAACAACCCGCCCGGGTAGTGCCCATACGCCGCAGCTACCGCTGGCTGGGCATAGCGGCGGCCGTACTGGCGCTGGCGCTTGGCCTCACCTGGGTGCTGCTGCCTTCCAAAGGCCCGGGAGAGCAGGTGTTTTCAGGCGGGCAGCAAGCCGCGTTGCCGGATGGCAGTAAAGTGCAGCTGTTTGCCGGCGCGGAAATGAAAATGGAAAGCGGTTTCGGGAAGAACGAACGCCGCGTGGCATTTACCGGCAAAGGGCAGTTCGATATCAGTCCCGACCCGGACGCCCCGTTCGTCATTCTCCTGGGCCGTACTGAAATAAAAGTGCTGGGCACCCGTTTTACCGTTGACTATAAAGCCGGAAACCTGGTGATACACGTTTCCAGCGGAAAGATACAGGTAAACGATCCCGACAGGCGCGAAAGCGTGGTGCTCACGGAGGGAATGCTGCTGCGCCGCGGCGAAACGAAAGAAGCGTTTACCGTGGCCGCCCATATACCGGACCTGGAAATGAAACGCCTCGTGTTCAGGGATGTGCCGCTGGAAGATGTGATACGGTCCATAGAAGCGATGTACGACGTGCAGGTGGAAGTGAAAGATCCTTCGCTCCTGCGCCGGCCGATTACCTCCAACTTTGAAAATGAGACCATTGATAATGTAATGGCGGCTATTGCTTTTATTACCAATACCTCCGCAGAGAAGACCGGAGCGCAGCAGTTCACCCTGCAACCATAATAACCTGACCTTTGTAACTGTTAATTTGTTTTAGAATGATGAGGAAAGTTCTGCTGGGATTCCTTTTAACCTGGTTGCCCCTCCAGGTTCTTGCATGGAACTGGCGAACGCGGATCTCCCTGTCGCTGCACGATCAGCCACTCTCCGCTATTTGTGAAAGAATAGAAAAAACTTACGGCATCCATTTCTCCTACAGCTCGGACATTGTGAAAATGAGCCGCAGGATGGATATCGACGTCCGCGATATGCCGCTCCGCCGTGTGCTGGAAATGATGTTCTCTGAAAACGGCATTGAGTTCAGGCGCATCGGCGACCAGCTGGTGCTCACCGCCAGCAAGGCCACCACCCGCACGATCAGCGGGTATGTTGAAGATGCGCATACCGGCGAAAAGCTGATCGGCGCCACGGTTTATTCGCCTACCCTTCGCGTGGGCACCACTACCAACCAGTTCGGGTTCTACAGCCTCACTACCGTCCGCGACACGCTCAGCCTGCTCGTGTCCTACGCCGGCTACACGACCGCGCGAATACCGATGAAGGATAAAGAGAACAGGCAACTGCACGTAAAGCTCGGCCCCTCCAATACTTTACAGGAAGTGGAAGTAACGGAAACGCTGCCGCGCCTCCAGGAGCAGACGCAGATGAGCAAGGTGAACCTTTCCGTTTCGCAGGTGAAAAACATGCCGCGCATGCTCGGCGAAGCGGACGTGCTTCGCACCATACAGGCCATGCCGGGCGTAAGCGGTGGCATGGAAGGCACCAGCGGCATCCATGTCCGCGGCGGCAGCCCCGACCAGAACCTGATACTGCTGGATGGCACGCCGGTATACAATTCCACACACCTCTTCGGCGTGTTCTCCGTTTTTAACCCGGATATCATCAAAAATGTGGACCTCTACAAAGGCGCATTCCCCGCTCGATATGGCGGAAGGCTTTCTTCGGTGGTGGATATTTCCATGAAAGACGGGGATATGTACAAGTACCACGGGGAAGTGTCCATCGGGCTGCTCGCGTCGAAGCTGATGGTGGAAGGGCCGATCTTCAAAGGCAAAACATCGTTTATAATCACCGGCCGCCGCACCTATGCGGACCTCATCATGCAGGACTTCACAAAACGTGAACTGAACCTGGGTGAGAACGGCGATCTCTTCGCTTATTTCTACGACGCGAACATAAAGATCAATCATATATTTTCGCCGAAAGACCGCCTCTATATCAGCGCTTATGGCGGGCAGGACAACATGAGCCTCAATCGCGACATCGTATTCGATTCCATCAACGGTACGGCCAAAAAATACCACGAGGAAATGCGCTTCCGGCTAGGCTGGGGCAACCAGGCATACGCCCTCCGGTGGAACCACATCTTCAATCCGCAGCTTTTTTCCAACGTAACGCTCAACTATTCACAGTTCTATTTCCTTACCGATTACCGCTATAAACACATGGCGCTGGACACGCCGGCCGTCCGTGAATCCGACAACATGTCCGGGCGTTATATGTCCAAAGTGCAGAACGCCGGCGCCAAGATCGATTTTGATTACAGGCCAAGCCCCAAGCATGCCGTTAAATACGGCGCACAGGCCACCTGGCATATGTTCCAGCCCGGCATAACAAAGTTCAACAATGTTTCCGACGAACAGGAACTGACGGACACTGCGTATAACGACCGCACGAATAAAGGCGTGGAATTGTCACTGTACGCGGAAGACGACTGGAAGATCCGGGATTCCGTGCATATGAACCTCGGCGTGCATGCCTCCGGTTTTTTGGTGAACAACCGGTTTTACCTGTCCATCCAGCCGCGGCTGGGCTTCCGTTACATTTTACCGAGAAGGTGGGCGCTGAAGCTGTCGTATACGATGATGACGCAATACATTCACCTGCTTTCCAATAACGCAACCTTCCTGCCCACCGACCTATGGGTGGCGGCCACCGACAAGGTGCCTCCCATGTATTCCAAGCAGGTGGCGGCGGGGCTTGCCAAAACCACCAACGACGGCAAGTACGAGATCTCCGCCGAAGGTTATTATAAATCCATGGAGAACGTGATCGAGTACGTCGAGAACCTGGACAACTTCAATTCCGCCACCAGCAGCTGGGAAGACCAGGTGATCACCGGCCGCGGCTGGAGCTACGGCGCCGAACTGTTCCTGCAGAAGAAACAGGGCAATTTCCGCGGCTGGGTGGCTTACACGCTGGCATGGTCGCAACGCTCATTCCGGAATGTGAACAACGGCTCCATCTTTCCTTACAAATACGACCGCAGGCATGAACTGGAAGTGGTGCTCACGCAGCGTTTGGGGAAACGCTGGGAATTATCCGGCCAGTGGCAGTATTCCACAGGCATGCCATTAACCCTGCCCACGGCCAGTTACGAGCAGATCACCGATCCTTCGCCGCACCTGCCGCCCACTACCAATACGCCCGGGCAGGTGGACCTGGTGCAGGACCGCAACAGGCTGCGCATGCAGGAAGTACACCGCCTCGACCTTGGCGCCACGCATACCAAAGCGCGGAAACGCGTGACATACATACTGAACATCAGCCTGTACAACGTATACAATCAGAAGAATCCGTTCTTTTATTATTATAAACGCAACGAAACAACACAGAAGCGCGAGCTCACCATGTTGAGCATACTCCCGGTTCTGCCAAGTGTTTCCTACGCAATAAGGTTTTAATATGAAAACAATCAAGTGGTACATGGCATTGTGCATCATATTCGCCGCCTGCGA
>CBFHAF010000310.1:0-5949 GCA_965653435.1 uncultured Chitinophaga sp. | reverse complement strand
GGGCAGCCCGCCAGATGTATTTTGACTAATTTACATGTTTTTTTGACCGGGGCCGTGATCCGCTTACCGGCGGTTTTTCGCTTGCGGAACTTCTCCCGGTTGCTTCACGCTGAAAACCGTCCAGACCGGGCGATATTGTTCCGGAGCTTCAGCCGGTAGGAAGCACAATGCGCGGTAATAGATAAATTTGTAATTTAACCATGGACGGACCCGCGAAACAGCTCACCGTCACTGTTAAAAACGATTAACATGAATAGTAAAAATAACGAGAGAGTTTTCAGGATGCCCTTTGCAAGCGTGTATCCGCATTATCTCGAGAAGGCGGAGAAAAAAGGGCGTACAAAGGCTGAAGTAGACGAGATCATATTCTGGCTCACAGGGTATAACGAAAAGACCTTCCAGCAGCATCTGGACAACAAAACCAATTTTGAGGCCTTTTTCAAACAGGCGAAAATCAACCCGAATGCTTCAAAGATCACCGGGGTGATCTGCGGTTACCGTGTGGAGGAGATCGAAGACAAGCTGGTGCAGCAGATCCGGTATCTGGACAAGCTGATCGACGAACTTGCCAAGGGTAAGGCCATGGAGAAGATCTTGAGGAAATAAGCCGTTAACCTGCACTCCGGCTATACATTTTAAAATATAACTTCCTGCTATTATATTAGCGATCGGCCAGAGAGGCTTTTTTCCAAAACGAATATCAAAGATGAAACGAACAATAAAGATTATAGCCGGGGCTTCCCTGCTGATGTTTTTCCTGAACACCACCGGATCATTTGCTCAGCAGGCCAACGGCCGCACTTACCAAAACCCGCTGCCGGTGGAATTTGGCGACCCGTATGTGCTGCATGTGAAAGGCGATAAATATTACATGTACGGGACTGGCGGCGTTGCCAAAAACGGATTTGCAGCCTATTCCTCCACCGACCTGGTGAACTGGAAAGACGAAGGCCAGGTATACTTTGCCGGCAACAAAAACGGCTGGAGCGACTCCACTGCCGCATGGAACGGGGCGTACTGGGCGCCTGAAGTATACGAATACAAAGGCAGGTTCTACATGTTCTACAGCGCACAATGGAAAGATAATCCCCATAAAGAGCTGGAGAACTTCCGTATAGGCGTGGCAGTGGCGGACCATCCGGCAGGGCCATTCATCGACATCTCCAGCAAACCGGTTTTCGACCCCGGCTACCCCGTGATCGACGCCAACGTGCTGTTTGATAAAAACGGCAAAGTCTACCTGTATTATTCCCGCTGCTGCTATAAACATCCCGTGGAAAGTGAAGTGGCCGCCTGGGCCAAACAAAAGGGATGGTTCGATACTATCGAGGAAAGCTGGGTATATGGCGTTGAGCTGAAGCCTGATTTCAGCGGCGTAAAAGGCGAACCTGTCATGTTATTGCGCCCGCCGGTAAAAATGGACGACAAACAGGCGGAATGGGAAAGCCGCTCCGTTACATCCAAAGAGGTGAACCGGCGGTGGACGGAGGGGTCTGTCGCATTTAAAAAAGGAGATACCTATTACATGATGTACTCCGCTAATTATTTCGGCGGCAGGAACTATGCCGTGGGATATGCTACTTCAAACAGCCCGCTGGGCCCGTTCACCAAAGCAGCCAACAACCCCGTTTTGCAGAAGAACGTTGAAAAGGGAGGCGTAGTGACCGGAACAGGACATAACAGTATCACCTATTCCCCGGATGGCAGGGAGATGCTGTGCGTATATCATGCCCGTACGAACGCGACAGGCGATAAACGCGTGGTGTTTATCGACCGGATGAAGATATTGAAAGACGGGAAGCTTGTTGTGGAAGGGCCTACCACCGCACCGCAGGCAATCCCCGCAGGCCAATAGCAGCGGCCGGCAATGTCAATTAAATCGTGGCAGACATGCCCTCCTGGCGCGGGGGTGGAGGTTACGGGATAAACTATGGCATAATTAACTAACCATTTACTTCATTGTGCTGTGAGCTAACTGCTCCGTGCAGGTTCGAATCCTGCCCCTGCAGCAAAAGACCGGAATATAAACTTCCGGTCTTTTTTATGTGCTTACGAAACCTGGCAAGCATCGCGGTGGAACGGGCATCGTTTTTATCCCGATGGGCAGATACCTGAAAACCGGTAGAAAATAATACCGGTTATTGCGTAGTATGATGAGAGGAGCTATGGCCTAACTTTGATAAATAAAACCGGCATTCCGGGTGGCCCGGTAATTAAACCCTTCGAAAACAGGAGGGCAACGGGCCTGAAACATTAAAGAAATACATCGAAATACACCAACATGAGAATCAAAAATCAAAAGCGTTCCCTGATATTACCGGTATTCCCTACCCTGCTGCTGGCAGCCGCTACAGGACTGTGCCAGGCACAGACGGTATTAACGCCGGGAGATCATTCCTTCGATAAAAAATGGCTGAAAAGCGGCAAGTACGAAATGGCCTGTTTCTCCCTTGACGGAGGACGGAATAAAACAGAGATCAGCACTTTTGTAATTGAGATCAATTCAGGCAGCGGCCCCCTGGCCATTTATACGACGCTGAAATTACCCGGTTCAGACGATCAATGGAAGGATACCAGTATCGTTGACGGACATACATTCAAGCCTGTTTACCGTTCGTCCTTCAACAGGAACAGGGAAATGGTCCTGAAATATGGTAAAGAGGTAACAGGGCATTATTACGACAAACAGACCAAAGAAAGAAGCGCTATCAAAGAACCGGTAAAAGAAGCTTTTTTCGACAGCTACAGCTATCCGTATTTACTTGCATTGCTCCCGCTTGCATCAGGTTATAATGCCCATATGACCGTATACGACTATAAGCCCGGGAATACCAGCAACATCAAAAAAACACTTATCGAGGAAGTGAAGAACAGCCTGTATGTCAGTGAGCTTACAGGTGAGCACAAAAGCTGGCATGTAAGCGTGTACGAGCAGGCCACTAATGAGAAGTACGAGTATTACATCGATAAAGAAACGAGAAGGTTGTGGAAGATAGAGGTTTTCTCCAATGGCCAGCATATCCTGATGGTTGATAAGGAACTGGATTATAATCCTTTCAAAAGCAAATTCGATAAGGTGGCGACTTTAAAGATGCTGAAATCCGGCAGCGCGGTCATCAGCGGGGAAGCCTTTGCAAGAGATAACCAGAATGAAGGGGCGCTTGGAGGAATGGCTGTGCTCAATATCAACAAGAAACAATATGCCCGGGCCGGTACACAGATCGTGCTGATACCGTATACAGATATCTTCAGGGAATGGATGAAGCTGAACGAGGCTTCCAGGAAAAAGGGAAGGGCCATTCCGCTTCCTGCAGACGTGGCCGAGTGCATGAAGGTAACTACTGTTTACGACGACAAGGGACATTTTGAATTCGTGAACCTCATGCCCGGGGACTATCTGCTTTATACGGAGTTCGGATATGTGCATACTTCCATACAGACGGAAGTGACCGGTTACAGCGACAGGTACATCAACGGCCTGTACCAGGGTACATATACGCATACAACCACCAACGCTTACGATGGCAATGCCTCGGCCGCTATCAAAAAGGTCGTGACGATAAAAAAAGAAGGCGATAAAGTGGAAGTGAAATTGAAGAAGACCCTGTAGAGCCGCATTTTCTGCGGGGTGCAGGGCCTTCTTTAAAAACGGGTCAATAGGCTATGATCAAGGGATCTACTCATTAATATTCCTGTCCGGCGGTGCCACTCCCAGCAGGGCCCGCACAAAAAAGTCGCGGCGTTTAATGCGGCCGTAAGGCCCGCCGTCGCTATGGCCTATGCCGGGTATAGGCAAAAATTCGAAGGTTTTGCCGCTGTTGATAAGGGCGTTGATCACCCGGTAGGTGGATTCCGGCGGCACATTGGTATCAGCCTCTCCTACCATCAGCAGAAGCTTACCCTTCAGCCTGCCTGCGTTGGTAACGTTGGACTGCTCTTCATAATGCCTGCCAACAGGGTATCCCATCCATTGTTCGTTCCACCATTGTTTATCCACGCGGTTATCGTGGCAGCCGCAGGAAGATACGGCAGCGCTGTAAAATTCCGGGTGGAAGAGCAGGCCGCCGAGCGCGTTCTGCCCGCCGGCGGAAGTGCCGTACAGCCCTACCCTGGAAGTATCCACGAAACGGTATTTCCCCGCAAGGGCTTTGATCCACAGGATGCGGTCGGGAAAGCCGGCGTCCGCCAGGTTCTTCCAGCATACGTCATGAAACGCCTTGGAGCGGTTGGCGGTGCCCATGCCGTCTATCTGCACGACTACAAAACCGAGATCCGCCAGGCTTTGCATCTCTGTATAATAACTCATGAAACTTTTCGGCACAAAAGCATCCTGCGGGCCGGCGTAAATATTTTCGATCACCGGGTACAGCCTGGTGCTGTCGTAGTCTGAGGGGCGGCATATGATACCCCAGATGTCCGTTTTCCCGTCCCTGCCCTTCGCCGTGAAAGGCTCCGGGAAAGGCACGCCGGTGGCCTGCCAGGCGCTTACGTCCGCCTTCTCGAACACGGAGATGAGCTTTGCATCTGTTGTGCGGCGCAGCTCATGAACGGGCGGCACATTCACCTGCGAATATTTGTCGATGTAATATTTCCGGTCAGGCGAAAAAAATACCTGGTGGTTGCCTGCGGACGGCGTCAGCGCCGTCAGCTTATTGCCGTCCATGCCGATGCGGAAGTAATGAACGAAGTAGGGATCTTCTCCAGGCTGCATTCCGCCCGCCCGGAACCAGATCTCCCGTTTTTTGATATCCACACTGTCTATGCTGCGCACTACCCATTCACCTTTGGTGACCTGTTTCTTGACTGCGCCGGTGAGTGTATTGACGAGATAGATGTGCCGCCAGCCATCTTTTTCAGAGGTCCATAACATTTCGTTGGTCTCAGGCAGGTAGTGGGTATAGAGGCGGGACTCGTAAATAAAGGTGGATGTTTGTTCATCCAGTATGTTGCGGGTTGCGCCGGTATAGGTGTCCACTTCGATCACGCGGAAACGCTGATGGCCGCGGTCCACCTTTTCATATAAAAAATAGCGGGGATCTTTATGCCGCCAGTGCAGCACGGGAGGGCCAAAGAAGTCCAGCTGCTCCGCATTTACCTTCACCGCCTTTTTATCCGCTACGGAAAAGATATACATTTCATATGCCGGGAAAGGATCACCCGGCTGCTTGTAGGGGTGTGAGCGCAGCTGCCCGCGGGTAGTGCCGGGAACGTCCGTGAGCACGTAATATACCGCGGAATCCTTTACCGGGCGGGTGAGGTAGCCTACAACGTACCTGCTGTCCGGCGACCAGGCGAGCGCTTCGTAACGCGCAGCTCCGGCGGTGCTGTCGGAGCCGTTGCTCGTAAGCTGCAGCATCGTGCTGTCTTTAGCGGACCGGATAAATACATTGCCATGGATGGTTTTGGCGATCCATTGTTTGTCCGGCGACATCGCGCCGGTTGAAAAGTCCCTCCAGCGCGACGGCCCCCGTTGCAGCACCTGCGACTGCGGTTTTGCGGTTGCCCGCAATTGGGCCAGCACGGAAGTGTCTTTTATTTCTTCCTTGCGGCCTGAGGAGGCCTCTACCATATAATATATCTTCGAAGAGTCTTTGTTGCTGCCAACCTCGTACCAGAATTTTTCGCCGCCGGGGAGCCAGCTGGCTTCCACGTTATGGCGTACGATCTTTCTCCGGGTGATGCTGTCCAGCAGCTGTACATGGCGGTAACGCTGCATGATATCGGCATGGGAAGGCAGGTAGGGCGTCCGCGCGGGCCCCTGTGCCAGCAGCGTTCCACAGGGCAGGCAACACCAGGCAAGGAACCCGAAAAGTTTATTGTATCTCATAAATATATCCTGTGCGATCAGATTCAGAACGGTGTTATCACCGGTTCCTCTTAAAAGTACTAATCGCCGGGGTCTGTTTTCAAACGATTTTTAATCACTTATGCTCATATCTTGACCGCATA
>CBFHAF010000309.1:0-5984 GCA_965653435.1 uncultured Chitinophaga sp. | reverse complement strand
CAGGGCCGGCCGCTTTTTTTCCTACATATTTATTGATGATAATTATTTATGGCGCCGCATCATGCGGTTGTCTTTTCTTTCTTTCAGCTGCCGGATCATCATGCCTCTGAATTCTCTTTCCGCGCGGTAGAGGTTGCTCACCTTCCGGGCGGGGAGCACTTTCATGAATTCCTGCTTGTAGCGGGTACGGATGTCCAGCATCTTTTTTTCGTAGCCCAGTTCCTTATCCATGGCTTCTTCAGCCACTTTGTCGGTGCGGGGCACGTTCTTCAGTTCCTTGGCTTTTTTCCTGCGCTCGGCGATCAGTTCATTTACTTCTTTGGTGTATTTGTTGTACACCGGCCAGAATTTCTGGGCTTCTTCGGGCGTCAGGTCAAGCTCCTTGGAGATATAAAGGAGCTCCAGGGATTTGATCTTATCCTGCTTGGCGGCGTCTTCCTGCTGGGCTTCCTGCGCGTGCAGGTTGCCGGCAGGCAGCCAGGCCATGCTGAAAAATGCCAGCACTATCCAGATCAGCTTACGTCGATTCATTCTTGCGTTAATTAAAGGGTGTTTCCTGTAAAATATTCTCTTCCAGCATCTTGTCTATCTCTTCATTGGTCAGCTCTTCGGGCAGTACTGAAGGGAGTTCTTCGTCCAGCGAAACATTTGTAAAGATATTTTCATTGTCAAATTCGTCTGTATTGTATTGGAGGTAATCCACGATCTCCTGGTCGCTGATCTGCGCCAGCTGGCGGTCCAATGCGTTACCGGAGTATTCCCTGGCCACGAATATGGCGCCCACGCTGATCACGCCGGCAATGGCGGCGGCCACCAGGCAGCGTTTGAACAGCCTGATCCGTTTGTTCAGCGGAATGATCTTCGCGGTGGGCTCCGCTTCCCGGTTCTGCACCATCTCTTTATCCAGCTCGCCAAAATACCCGGCAGGCGTGTAATAAGGTGTTTTCCGGGGCATGGAGGCCAGCAGGGGAGACAGTTCCTCCAGTTCGCGGGAAACCTCCTCGGAGTTCTCCATCCGGCGGATGCGGGCCATCAGCTCGCCCGGGAACCGGTTAAAGTACCCGAGCGGCAGGTTGAACTCCGGCGGATAGCCCAGCGGGCCCATTTCCGGAGCTATCTGCTCCAACTCCTCTACTCTTTCTTTTCCTTTGGGCGTCATATCATTAAGACAGTATTTATCCCTGATGGTTTAAAAATCAATTATTTTTCAAAAAATCTTCCACTTTTTTCACCGCATGATGATAGGAAGCTTTCAGCGCGCCTTCGGAAGTATCCAGCACCCTGCTCATTTCTTCATATGGCATTTCATCGTAATAACGAAGGTTGAATACGGCCCTTTGTTTTTCCGGCAGGCTGAGTATGGCATTCTGTAATTTCCATTCTATTTTGCCCACGTCGTAATGCGGGTCCGACTGCAGCTTGTTGGCCAGCCCTGTTTCCACGTCTGACAGGGAAATGGCGGATTTGCGCTTCAGCTGCTCCAGGAATGTGAGGCATTCGTTGGTCGCAACTTTATACAGCCATGTGTATAAACGGGCATCCTCCCGGAAGTTATCCAGGCTCTTCCATACCTTGATGAATACGTTCTGTAGAACATCGTTGGCATCATCATGATCTATCACCAGGCGCCTGACGTGCCAATACAACCTTTCCTGGTATTTCCGCACAATGAGCGTAAATCCCTTTTCTTTTGTATCCGGTTCCCTGAAAAGCGCCAGTAATTCTTTATCTTCTTGCGTTACTGCCATAGGCGGTTAAACAGTGTGTTGTGGTATCCATGGAGGATGTGTAGACTATAAATATACCACTATCCACGGATTCAGCTTCTTCAAACGGAAAAAACCATCACTAGGATGGTTTTTTCAGCATAAGGTTTAATGCCTTTAGAAAATTTTAACCTTTTTTCCGGGCGATGGCTTTTTCGGCCGCTTCCACGATCTGGGGGGTATCCAGGCCGTATTTCTTCAGCAGGTCCGTAGGTTTGCCGCTTTCGCCGAAGGTATCTTTGGTACCGATGTATTCGATGGGGATGGGCAGATGGCGGGCTGCAACCTGCGCAATGCTGTCTCCCAGGCCGCCCAGCACATTATGCTCTTCGGCGGTCACGGCGCAGCGGGTCTTGGTGATGGATCTGATCACTGCTTCCTCATCCAGCGGTTTGATGGTGTGGATATTGATCAGTTCTACGCTGTAGCCTTTTTCTTCGAGGATGCGGCCCGCTTCCACGCATTTCCACACCAGGTGGCCGCATGCAAACAGGGTAATGTCCGTGCCTTCGTTGAGCACCTGGGCCTTGCCGATCTCGAATTTCTGGTCTTCAGCAGTAAAATTCGGCCATTTGGGGCGGCCGAAACGGAGATATACCGGGCCTTCATAGTCTGCAATGGCTATGGTGGCTGCTTTGGTCTGATTAAAGTCGCAGGGCACGATCACGGTCATACCGGGTAGCATTTTCATCATGCCGATGTCTTCCAGTATCTGGTGGGTAGCCCCGTCTTCCCCGAGGGTAAGGCCCGCGTGGGAAGCGCAGATCTTCACGTTTTTGCCGGAATAGGCAACGCTCTGGCGGATCTGGTCATATACGCGGCCGGTGGAGAAGTTGGCAAAGGTGGTAGTATACGGGATCTTGCCGCCAATGGTCATACCTGCTGCCACGCCGATCATATTGGCTTCGGCGATACCGCATTGCACAAAGCGGTCCGGGAATTCTTTGATGAAAGCCTGGAGTTTCATGGAGCCCAGCAGGTCCGCCGTCAGCGCGATCACATTGGGGTTCCTTTTGCCTGCTTCAAGGATGCCCTCGCCGAATCCGCCGCGGGTCTCCTTTTCGTTCAGTACTTGTATATCTTTTACCATAATGCCAGTGATTTATAAGCCGCAAAGCTAGTAAAATAAAAAAACGAAATGAATTTTTCGACGCCGGGGATGCCCGGTTTTCCATCCGGCCATAAAAAGACGAATATTAACGGATGAATTTTTAATTATTCAAAACCCGGTCTCTCAGCGCCACTTCCCATTGCCACGCCGTGCGCATCATGTCCTCGATGCCTGTTTTCGGCTCCCAGCCCAGCTCTTTGCGGGCCTTGGTATTGTTGGCGTAAATGGCTATCACGTCGCCGGGGCGCTCGGCTCCCAGCTCGTAATTCAGCTTCAGGCCGGATATTTTCTCGAATGCGTGGATGGCTTCCAGTACGGTTACGCCGGTACCCGTGCCGAGATTGAACACTTCCAGGTTCTTGCTGTTGCGTTTTTCGATCAGGTATTGCATTGCCTTGGTATGGGCATTGGCAATGTCCATTACATGAATGTAATCGCGGATGCAGGAACCGTCGCGGGTGGGGTAGTGGGTGCCGAAAACGGTTACTTTCGGCAGCTTGCCGATAGCGGTCTGCGTGATCACCGGCACCAGGTTGTCCGGCTTGCCTAACGGCAGCTCGCCGATCAGCGCGGAAGGATGTGCGCCCACAGGATTAAAATAGCGCAGCAGGATGCTCTGGGTGGGGTTCACACGGCTGTAGTCCTCAATGATCTGCTCGCCCATCTGTTTGGTGCGGGCGTAGGGAGACTGGGCTTCGCCGAGCGGTGTTTCCTCCACCACCGGCAGTTCGGTGGCATTGCCGTATACAGAGCAGGAAGAAGAGAACACGAAATTGGGAACATTGAACTCCTTGATGCATTTCAGTACGTTCACCAGCGAGGTAAGGTTGTTCTGGAAATAGAACAGCGGGTCGTTCACAGACTCTCCCACGCTTTTGAGGGCGGCAAAGTGGATCACGCCCACGATGTCGCGGTTTTCGTGGAACACGGCATGGGTGTCTTCCAGGTTACACAGGTCCACTTTGTAATTGCGGACTTTCTTGCCTGTGATCTTTTCCACCCCTTCCAGGAGCTGGGTGGAGCTGCGGATGTTGCTGTCTACACACACCACGTCGAATCCATTGTTGATAAGGTCTACGATGGTATGCGAGCCGATGTATCCGCAACCTCCGGTAACGAGGACTTTTTGCATAATATAGAGCGTTATTTTATCAGGTTCATCAGATAAGTGCCGTACCCGCTTTTTACAAGGGGTTTAGCGAGTTCTTCCAGCTGCGTTTTGTTCACAAAGCCTTTGCGGTAGGCGATCTCTTCGATACAGGCGATCTTGATGCCCTGCCGCTGCTCGATCACCTGTACGAACTGGGAGGCCTGCATGAGGGAGTCGAAAGTACCGGTATCCAGCCAGGCGGTGCCGCGCGGCAGGATGGATACTTTGAGTTTTCCTCTCCTGAGGTATTCCCTGTTCACATCCGTGATCTCGTATTCACCACGGGGGCTGGGCCGGAGACCGGCGGCTATATTCACCACTTCATTGTCGTAAAAGTACAATCCGGGCACGGCATAGCTCGACTTCGGCTTTTCCGGCTTCTCTTCGATGCTGACGGCTTTCATATCCTGGTCGAACTCCACCACGCCGTAGCGCTCAGGATCGGATACGTGGTAGGCATATATGATCCCGCCGTCCGGATGGGTATTGTGGGCCAGCTGTGTGCCGAGGCCCGCACCATAGAAGATATTGTCTCCCAGTACCAGGGCTACGTTGTCGTTCCCGATAAAATCCCGGCCGATCACAAAAGCCTGGGCAAGCCCGTTGGGTACTGCCTGTTCCGCATAGGAGAGCTCCAGGCCGTATTGGCGCCCGTCGCCGAATAGTCGTTGAAAGGCAGGCAGGTCGTGCGGGGTGCTGATGATCAGTATTTCCCGGATACCGGCGAGCATGAGGGTGGAAAGGGGGTAATATATCATCGGCTTATCATACACTGGCATGATCTGCTTGCTGATGGCATATGTGATGGGGTGCAGGCGGGTTCCGGAACCTCCTGCGAGTATTATTCCCTTCATGGATCTTCAACGATTTGGAGGCACAAAAATAGGTGGTCTGATCAATTTGCCATAAACAATTTGTTATTAACACGAAAAAAGCCGTCCCGAAAGCTTTCGGGACGGCTTCAATTATTTTAGAACCAGCCTGTGGCTAGAGTATCAGGTTTACGATAAAAAATACGCCTGCTGCCAGCAAAGCGCTGATGGGAATGGTCAGTATCCAGGCCCAGAGCAGGTTTACGGTTACCCCCCAACGTACGGCGGAAAGGCGTTTGGTGGCGCCTACGCCGATGATGGCGCCGGTAATGGTATGGGTGGTGCTCACGGGTATACCGAAGCTTTCCGTGAGATAAAGGGTAACGGCGCCCGCGGTTTCCGCGCTCACGCCTTCCAGCGGCGTTACCTTGGTGATGCGGGTACCCATCGTTTTCACGATCTTCCAACCGCCGCTGAGCGTGCCGAGGCCAATTGCGGTGAAGCAGGCGAACGGCACCCAGTCCGGCACGTCCGTGATGGTTTTTACCCCCGGGATACCGCCGTACGCCACCATGGCGGCCGCGATGATACCCATTACCTTCTGTGCATCATTGCCGCCGTGGCCCAGTGAAAAGGCCGCGGAAGATACCAGCTGCAGGCGTTTGAACCAGTTTTCAGCCCGGTAGGGGTTGGCCCTTTTACAGATATTAACGATGATGACCGTAATTATAAAGGCCACCACCATGCCTATGAAGGGTACAAGCACGATGAAATATACTGTGGGCAGTACTTTGGCGTAGTTGATCACGTCGAAAGAGCCGCCGGCATTAGCTACGGCAGCACCAATGAACCCGCCGATCAGCGTATGGGAAGAGCTGGAAGGAATGCCGTACCACCAGGTGAGCAGGTTCCAGGCAATAGCGGCCACCAGCCCGGAGAAGATCACCTTGAGGGTGATGGCGTTCTCAAAAACGGACTTGGCAATGGTATTACCCACCTTGAATTCCCCGTAAATGTATTTGGAAACGAAAAAGGCTGCAAAGTTGAAAAGGGCCGCCCACAGAACCGCCTGGAAGGGGGTGAGCACCTTGGTGGACACGATGGTGGCGATAGAGTTGGCCGCATCGTGGAAACCGTTGATATAA
>CBFHAF010000308.1:0-5998 GCA_965653435.1 uncultured Chitinophaga sp. | reverse complement strand
TTCTTTTATGTGCAGCGATGAATATTGCAGGGGTTACAGGGTATCGGCAAGAATGAAAACGACACCTTCCTCCGGGCTGTCCAACCTCGGCTTCCGTTGTGCACGCAGCGCGCGGTAATGGCTCAAATGAGCCCGGCAGACTGAAAAGCCTGCCGGGGTATTTATTATCAATTCGCGTTTCAATTAATCATACATCAGGTTACTGCTTCACGATGATCGAGCTCATTTCCGCATCGGAGAGTTTTACCCGCACAACGTAAGACCCGGCGGGGAAACGGCTCAGGTCTACCTGGCCTTTGTAATTGCCTTTGAAACCGGCCAGGGACTGGCGATATACCGTTCTTCCATTCATATCCTTCACTTCCAGGAAATTATTGCCTGCTTCAGGAATGGTGAATGCAAGGTTCATGATCCCCTTGGTAGGATTCGGATAGATCGTGTTCACCGCATTGTCCGTGTTTTCTGCTTTGGCAAGGGTCAGCACCTTGCTCTTTGTGCGCGTTCCTTCCCAGGAATGGGCGGAATCGGGCAGCCAGAATGAGGCCTGGGGAGCAAAGGTGCCTGTTACGGTTTTTTCGGTAAGCTGCTGGGGGTCGCCCGCTGTTGTCACCGTTTTTCTCCGGCCATAGCCGGTTACTACCACCTCGTCGGTATCAGCTGCCGCCGCCGTTTTTCTCCGGCCATAACCGCTTACTACCACCTCATCAGTGCCGGCTGCAGTTGCCGTGGTTTTCCGATAACCGCTTACTACCACCTCGCCGTTGCCGGTGGCTGTTGAAGTAATGCCCGTGGCAGGTTTAGTGCCATAACCTACCACCACTACATCATTTAGCTGCCGCGCTTCTTCTTTTTCAGCAGCCTTCGCAGGAGTGGGATAACCTGTCACCACCACTTCTTCCAGCTTTTTCCCTTTGGCTTGTTTTTTTGTAGTGACGAGTATCACGCCATTTTGCGCAGCAGGGCCGTATAATGCGGTGGCAGATTGGTCTTTCAGCACGTTAATGGATTCTATGGAATTCGGTTCAAGATTGTCCAGGGCAGAGTAGCCGGCTTTACCGGGAGGGTAATGCTCTCCATCTACTATGATCAGCGGCCGGCGCGAGGTATCCCCGTACAGCTTCACCAGAGGGCGGCGATTGGAATGCACTTCCGTAACTTCGCCGGCCTTTCCATCGGATATGAGCCTTCCTTCGTTTCCGGACGCAAATGTATCCCCGCGGGTAATTGCAACACCGCTTACTCTGCCTTTCAGCGTGAGGCTCCTGTCAGTTATAGTGACAGCATCAGCTTTCAGCCTATCACCTTTCGTGGTCTGGGTAATGGCATCTTCTTCCAATGTCACAACATCTCCGTTGATGGTCTGGAATCCGCCTTTCTTCAGCTCTTTAAATTTGTCTTCGGCAGGCTTTACTTTTTCAACCACAGGCTGGTCTTTTCCAGGTGCGGTGACCACAGGCGTCAAGGTATCCTTCTTCATGTCCAGCGCTTCCTGCACCCCACTTACCACATGAGTCACCACCGTGCCGGCTTTTGTATAGTTCAGGGATAAAAGGACGCCGCATACAACGCCTGCCAATACTCCATAGCGGTAGAGCTGCACGCGCGACGATCTGGTTTTGTTCATCATTTTTATGCGGTTTTTTAAATGAGAGAAATTAAAGTTGTTGGCCACACCCGCCGCATACTGTGCGGCACTCACCTTCACAAGGCTGTACTGGTATGCCGTGGCATTCACGCCGGAGCGCAATATCCTGCGGTCGGTCAGGAATTCAAGGTTTTCCTTCACGGCTGTTTTCATCAGCCATGCGCCGGGATTGAACCAGTAAAAAACGTTATTCACCTCGCTCATCATCACATCCGCCGAATGCCATTCTTTTACATGCACCCGTTCGTGCTGCACGATGGCTTCCAGCTCTTCCGGCGTGTGCAGCTCAGGGTTCACATAAATGTTGCGGAAAAAAGAAAAAGGATTTACATTATCGCCCATTTTACGGACAGGCTGATCCTGCAGCGTTACTTTTTGCGTTCTGCTATGCAGCATCAGCAGCGACACCAGCTGTATTATCAGGCGGAGCCCCATTACTGCCACGCCCGTCCAGAAAACCCATTCCAGCAGCACCCATACAGTGAACGTTTGCGGCTCCGCAACCTGCTGCAGCACGCCGAAGTCCGGCACATACTGCACTACCTGGTACGCGAGCGTTTCGTTGCGGGTAAAAAAACCGTTCACGTCTACCAGGGGGAACAAAGATGAAAAAACGATCCCGGTAACGAGGAACACGCGGTTGAGTGTATAAAAGGTAAGCCGGCGGAGCCCCAGGCGGTAAGCGAGATAAAAGAGGCAGAGCGCGATATTGGCTTTTATCAGGTATATGAACAATGCGGTCATACCGTTGATTTATAGGTTCAGCATTACTTTTTCCCGATCATGTTGATGATCTCCTGCAATTCTTCAGGACTGATCTTCTTGTCTTTGGCGAAAAAAGTGACCAGTTCTTTATAAGAGTTCTCGAAATAATCTTTCACGAAACCGCTCATGAACTTCTTCTTATACTCGCCTTCCTCGATAGCAGGCGTGTATTCATATACGTTACCTATCTTCCGTGCTTCGACGTATCCTTTTTTCTCAAGGTTCTTGATGGTGGAGGCTAGCGTGGTATAAGGAGGCGCCGGTGCGGCATGTGCTTCAAGGAAGTCTTTCACAAACCCGCTGCCCACTTTCCAGATGGCCTGCATGGCAGCTTCTTCCTGTTTGGTCAGTTTTTCCATATAATAAACGATTTGAAATTTTAAAGTTTATAATCCAAAGGCAGCATCTCCGCCATTTTCTCCCAGCCCCAGTATTGTTCGCAGATCACGTCCATAGGGGCTTCCAGGTTACCGTTCTGGTCCATTTTCACTTCCGGCGCCAGCAGCTGCAGCACAGAGGTCTGCCAGCTGCGTTTGGCATTCGGCGGCAGCATGGTGCTGACGTATAGCCTGTCTTCTTTTTCTTTTTTATAGGTCACGTAAAGAAGGTCTTTGAAATTCATCACGTAACTGTTGCCTGATCTGTATATAATGCTGTCGTAAGGCAAAGGCGCGGTGTACAGGTAATTCACGTACTTAGAGAACATGCCCGGCTTCTGTACTTTCACCTGCCCCGAGCTAAGCTCTTCCGAAGGCTCCACGAAATCACGTTTCCTTTCTTTCCGCACCAGCTTATGTACCGTATACCCGTCCTGCTCCAGCGTTTTGTTCGCCAGGCTTTTGTAGAACTGCATGGTTGAACCAAGGTAGGCGGCCTTCCTGTTATCCGTCCATTTCTGCATCTGCCTTTTATTCCTGGGTTTCATCGGTTCAAACATCGGGTTTCCGTAGTACATGGAGTAACCCTTGCGCATGTCGAACGTGAAATGCATGAGCAGGAACCTGATGCGGTAACCCAGCGCTGCGTTCTCTATTACCAGGAAATCGTCTGCTGCCGCGGTAAGCGTGTTGGTCGCCCGGTCATACTTCAGGTCCACTATCTCGCCGTTCAGCAGCCTGCATTGCTGCGCGAAGCTGCTCTGCCCTACAAACGTCTGCACGAACACCTTCATCCATCTTTCGCGTTCCGGATCCCTGCGCACAACGTATTCTTTTAATACGCCGGCTTTCGGCTTCAGCACCACGGCCATGCCGCTCACATCCGCCTGTACTTCCACCGGCACTATCACCGGCTCATATCCAAGATAAGAAACGATCAGCTCATATCTTCCGGGCGGAATGTTCTGGATCGTAAACGTCCCTGCCTCCGTGGTCCTGTCTCCCAGCGTGGTCTGGTTCAGGAAAGCGCTTGCAAATGGCAGCGGTTTCCCGCTTTCGTCCTGCACTTTACCTGAAACTTTGAATACCGTTTGCGCAACAGCCGGCGTTAATCCTGCAGCCAGCCAGGTCCATATTCCAAGCAAAACAACTCTCATAATTACGACACTATCGTAAATCTACGAATAGTTCGTAATACTTCCAAATATTTTTATTTTATACCGCTTTTTGGTGGAATATTACCCCGCTTCAAGTCCGGACCAAGTCCACCCTTCCTCCGCCTCTCAGGCACCTTACATATACCTGCCCTGGCTGTTTTCCGGTGATTTCCGGGGCGCTGCCTGGTAAAAGGCAAAATAACATCATACTGTTTTCCCATGAGCAAGAAAAAAGCCGGCCCTGGAGAGGCCGGCTTTGGTATGGTTGAAGAAGTTGTTATTTGAGCAGTTCTTCCAGCTTGCGGTTCAGGTCTTCCGCACGGAGGTTGCGGGCTATGATCTTTCCGTCCGGGTCCACCAGCACGTTCTGCGGGATGGCGCGGATGCCGTACAGCTTGCCTACTTCGTTGCCCCAGCCCCGGAGGTCGGAAACATGCGTCCAGGTAAGGCCGTCCTGTTCTATGGCCTGCTGCCATTTGTCTTTACGTTCGTCGAAGGAAACGCCGAGGATGGTGAAACCTTTTTCTTTGAAACGGTTGTAAGCCTTTACCACGTTGGGATTCTCCGCACGGCAGGGGCCGCACCAGCTTGCCCAGAAGTCCACCAGCACATATTTTCCGCGGAAAGAAGCGAGAGACACGGGATTGCCTGCAGCATCCTTCTGGTTGAAGTCGATGGCGGGCTGCCCCACGGCCAGTTTCCGGGCGAGCTCCATACGGTGCTCAAATTCTTTGGCTGAAGGATATTTGCGGACGGACTTTGAGAGTGAATTAAAAAGCGGTTCCACTTCCGCCGGGTTCAGCTCATAACCGGCTACCTGGTTCAGCACATACATGCCGATGGGCGTTTCCGGGTTGTCTTCCAGGTATTTCCGCATTACAGCTTTTTTGCTCGCTTCCAGCTGCTCCAGGCGGATTTCCGCTTTTTTGAGTTTGTCTTCGTCCTTGGATTCCGCGGCTTCGCGGTATTTTTTTACGGCTGTTTCGTAGTCTTTATTTACGGAGCGGAGAAGATCGTTGAGTTCATTGAAGGCGCCCTGCTCGTGCGTGCCGCCGGCTTCCGCCCTGGATGCGGGAGTGGCAAGGTTCAGCTGGGTGGTGCCTTTCCCGAGGAAGATCAGCGCTATCTCCTTCCTGCCCATGGGGTTATCGGGCGTACCGGGGATCGCGGCGAAGATCTGTGCCAGTTGCGGCTCCGGTATTTCACCGGTAAAAGAGAATTTTCCATCGTTGGCGATTGCGCTGTCCATCTTAAAAACTCCCGCCGTTCTCATCCGGAGATAATACTTGGCCGGTTTTTCCTGGTTCGCATCCGCTATGCTGCCCCTGATATGGTACCCGTAAGTTTTTGTTTTTTTATCCTGCGCCAACAACATTGCAGCCGGGCTTATCAGCACAGCTGCAAGGATCAATTTCTTCATACTTGGTAACAGTTTATGATGTCTGCAACAAAGTTGGCTATTCCACCTGCTAAAAGCAAGGCTAAAATGATAAGCGGTCCGCGGAGGGCCTATTGCAGCACCTCTTCCAGCTTCTTTTCAAGTGCGCGGCCGCGGAGGTTGCTGGCAATGATCTTCCCCTTCGGGTCTACCAGGAAGTTCTGCGGGATCCCCTGCACCCGGTACAGCTGTGCCACGGCATTTGCCCAGCCCTGCAGGTCAGATACCTGGGTCCATTCCAGGCGGTCCTGCTCGATGGCTTCCAGCCAGGAGGATTTATTTTTGTCCAGCGATACGCCAAGGACGGTGAAGTTCTTATTCTTGAATTTATGGTAGGCAGCTACCACATTGGGGTTTTCCTGCCTGCAGGGGCCGCACCAGCTGGCCCAGAAGTCTATCAGCACGTATTTGCCGCGGAAAGAGGAGAGTTTTACCAGCTTGCCGTTGGGGTCTTTCTGTTCAAAATCCTTTGCCATGCCTGCGTCAGCCTTTTCCGCCTTCCCGGCCGCGATCTCTTCTGCAATGGACCTGCCGAATTTGGTATTCCTCACGGAAGCATCCAGGGAGCCGAATTGTTTGCTGAACTCTTCGTCGGTAAGCCTGTCTTTCAGCTCTC
>CBFHAF010000307.1:0-6003 GCA_965653435.1 uncultured Chitinophaga sp. | reverse complement strand
GGGCATTTAACTGTTATAACGTGCCGCAGTGTATTAGATTACACGAGGCCTTGTTATTTTCTTGTTGTTCAGAACATGTACCCGATCTTTATATTAAAAGTCATCGTGCCGGTCCATTCCTTCATCGCGTTGTAACGGTTGAGTATATCCCATTTTATGTGCTCATCCCTTAGCTGCGGATTGCTAAAAGTGTTAGATACATCGCGGTATTTGATACCGGGGCCTCCGCTCATATCCAGCAAAAAGCGGCGGAACACGGGAATTTCAAAACCAAACTTGAAATTGACGGAAAAAACGTACCGGGCAGTACTCATCCTTCCCAGCGGTAGCTGAATGAGGCCGTCGGGGTCCAAGGCCCTTTTCAGCTCCGGATCGCTAACGGCATGCACTTCAAGGTGGTTCAACTCCAGCCCGAAATATTCACGAACATGCAGGGAGCGTTTCTCGGGGTAGAAAAACTTTTGCTCGAAACCGATACGCCGGCCTTTGAGGCTGTAATAATCGCTCTCGCCCTTCACAAAAGCGAGCACATGGTCTGTAATCCGGCCATAGCTGATTTGAGACGCCCATCTTCTGGCATATTGCATTTCGTAGCTGAAGTCGTAAGCCGGGTTCACCATGTCAAGCTGCGGCAATAGAGAAAATTTCACCTGGTGATGATAGGGAAATATCCCGTCATTGGGAGTGGTTTGCGCCCGGGCAACGGCGCAGGTGCAGGTTATGAGTACAAGGAAGGGGATAAAAAATTTCATAGCGGCACGTTAGGAATATTCTCTCCTATAACGTGCCGCTATGTATAAGGTTACACACCGCCGGTGTTAATCTTCCCAGGTCATCACTTTCCCCCGGTCGTCCGGCTTGATGGAAATGGCAAGTGTCTTTTCGTCGTATGCGAGGCCGTATTGCTTTAGCACATCATCGGGAACGCCGTCCCAGACGTTGGGCTGGTTGCCCTTGTAGCCGAGGTCTTTCAGGCCCATTTCACTGGTGAAGAAGCCCGTGGCGGTGAGGTTGCGCATAACGCTGAAGAAGCTCACGCCCTGGCTCAGCTCAGGAGCGGCTTTGTCCGGATACGCGATCTGGTCCGCAATGGCGAGCTGCTGCTCTTTGGCGAGATCGGTGAAGATCTTGTTATGCAGCTTCAGCGAATGCACGTCCAGCCAGCGCAGGCCGCCGCGGATGGGCGTCTGGTATTTCGGCTGGTCTTTCACGATGAATTCGATGAAGTCCGGTACTTTGGCTTCGGATGCGCCGCCGGAGGTTTCGTCTTTCGGGATGATGATATCCGCCAGCACGGTGATGGTTTTCATTTCCGCGGCGGTAAAGAATGTTTCTTTTAAAAGCGATTCGTCGCGCTGCACTTCGTCGGGCGTGCGGCCATAGGCCTTCAGCACGCCTGCGCCCACTTTTTCCTTTTCGCCGGGCTTGGTTTCGCAGGCGCTGAGTATAACGCCTGTAGACAAAGAGCCTATTACCAAGGCTTTGAGCGATTCTCTTCTGTCCATGATAATTACAGGTTTTGTTTTTTCAATTCGTCCACAATGTATTCTGATGCGCGGAGAGACAGTGCGAGGATGGTCCAGGTGGGGTTTTTGTCCGCCTGGGATACAAAGGCGCCGCCATCTACCACGAACACGTTCTTCACGTCGTGCGCCTGGTTGAATTTGTTGAGCACGGAACGTTTCGGATCATCGCCCATGCGGGTGGTGCCTACTTCGTGGATAATACGGCCGGGATTTTCAAGCCCGTACATCGTTTCGGCGCCGGGCTTGGTGCCCAGGGGGATGCCGCCCATTTCATGGATGATCTGTTCGAAAGTATCCTGCATATGCCTGGCCTGCCTGATCTCGTGTTCGCTCCAGGTGTAGTGGAAGCGCAGTACGGGAATGCCCCATTTGTCCACCACGGTAGGGTCTATTTCGCAATAGTTGTCTTCCCGGGCAATGGCTTCCCCTCTTCCCGCAAAACCAACTGTAGAGCCGTAGTAACGGCGGTATTCGTTCTTAAGCGAAGCGCCGTAGCCTCCGGGTGTAATGCCGCCGGCATTGGGGTTTTTGCTTTGCAGGTTCTCGATCCCGAAACCAAAACCGTAACCGGGCATCGGCATGCCGCCGCCCATTTCGATATGGTAACCGCGCGCGAAATCCAGCTTCTTGTTGTCCAGCCACCAGGGAATATACATGTGCATGCCGCCTACGCCGTCCTCGTTGTAACGTTTGCGGTCCATGAGCGCCGGGATATAAGCCCCGCGGGATGCGCCGGTACTGTCGTGCAGGTATTTCCCGACAACGCCGCTTGAGTTGGCAACACCGTTCTTATGTGCGGACGATTTCGAGTTCAGCAGCAGCCGCGCGGATTCGCAGGCGCTGGCCGCCAGCACGATCACCCGGGCGTTCACAACGTATTCCTGCAGGTCGGTTTTATCCACATAACTTACGCCGGTGGCTTTACCGGATGCGTCAGTGATCACTTCGCGGGCCATGGCGTTGGTGTAAAGGTCCACATTCCCGTTCTTCATCGCGGGCTTGATGAGCACGGTGGAAGAGGAAAAGTCGCCATGAATGGTACATCCCCTGCTGCACTGGCTGCAATAAAAACAAGCGCCGCGGTCTTTGTTCACGGTGCGGGTAAGAATGGAAAGCCTCGAAGGGATAACGGGAATGCCCAGCTTGTCGCCCGCTTTTTTCACCATCAGCTCATGCAGCCGCGGTTTGGGCGGTGGAAGGAAATAGCCGTCAGGCTCGTTGTAAATGCCTTCTTTGGAGCCGAACACGCCGATCATTTTATCCACGCGGTCGTAGAAAGGTTTTACGTCTTCGTAGCCGATCGGCCAGTCGTCGCCATGCCCGTCCACGCTGTAATGTTTGAAGTCGTTGGGCCCAAAGCGGAGCGAAATGCGCCCCCAGTGGTTGGTGCGCCCGCCTAACATGCGCGAGCGGAACCAATCGAACTGAGTGCCGTTCTTTTTCGTGTAAGGTTCGCCGTTAATTTCCCATCCGCCGTAGGCAGCGTCGAAGTCGCCAAAGTGGCGGGTGGTGCTGGCGCCCCTGCGCGGTGATTCATAGGGCCACTTCAGCTGGGTTTGCTGAGCGGGGTCTGCGGGATCGTATTTGGGTCCTGCTTCCAGCAGCGCTACTTTGAGCCCCGCTTCAGACAGTACCTTGGCAGCCATGCCTCCTCCTGCTCCGGAGCCGATGATGCATACATCGTACGCCTTCGCCTGTTTTTTAATCTCAAATGCCATGGTTTTGAACGTGGATTTTTGTTAATAAGATTCGACCTAAGTATTTAAATCTATAAATTAAATGTGGAAAATGGAAGGTGTTTTTTACTTTCGGCTTCTATTCTATGACAACGAGCACACCATATATCCTTGGAGTTGATATAGGAACGGGCAGCGCCAAAACGGTTGCAGTGACGCCTTCCGGGCATATTCCTGTATCAAAAAGACAATCATACCCGACCCTGCGGCCGCAGCCCGGCTTCAGTGAGCAGGACCCAGAGCAGATCATTTCCGCGGTGATCAGCACCATCCGCCAGACCGTCGAGGAGATGGGCGCCCCGCCGGCAGCCATCGCGCTCAGCAGCGCCATGCACAGCCTGATGGCCGTAGATGCGGACGGGGAGCCGCTTACGCCGCTCATGACCTGGGCAGACAACCGGAGTGAGGCATATGCCGCCGCGCTGAAGAATTCGACCGAAGGGCAGGATATCTACCAGGCGACCGGCACGCCCATTCACCCCATGAGCCCGCTCTGCAAGCTGCAATGGATGCGCGACCACCAGCCGGAAATATTCAGCCAGGCCGCTTGTTTTGCCGGCATCAAAGAACTGTTCCTGTATCGCTGCTTTCATGAATTCGTGACAGATTATTCCCTGGCATCCGGCTCGGGATTGTTTGATATCCGCAACCTGGACTGGTATGCGCCAGCCCTCCGGCTGGCGGGCATTACGGACGAGCGCCTGCCAATCCCTGTAGAGACCACGCGCCTGCTTATCGGGATGGATCCTGCTATGGCGCAAGCGCTCGGCGTTCCCGCGGATACGCTCATCCTCGCCGGAAGCAGCGACGGGTGCCTGGCCCAGCTGGGCAGCGGCGCCGTTCAGCCCGGCCATGCCGCGCTTACTATCGGCACGAGCGGCGCTATGCGTATGATGACCGGCAAACCCGCACAGGACGACCAAAGCAGGTTGTTCTCTTACCTGCTTACGCCGGAGCATTACGTTTGCGGGGGAGCCGTGAACAATGGCGGCGGGGCGCTGCAATGGTTCTCCAAAGCTTTCCGTCCCTGGTCCGATTACAACGACTTCCTGAAAACCGCTTTCACCGCGCCTCCCGGCTGCGAAGGATTGTTGTGCATGCCTTACCTTCTGGGTGAACGTGCGCCCGTTTGGGATAGCCGCACGGCCGGGGCATATATCGGCATGCGCCAGCATCATGGGTCACCGCATTTCCAGCGGGCATTGATAGAAGGGATCTGCTTCGGGCTCTACAGCGTTGGAGAAGCTTTGGAAAGCGTAGTGGGCGGGGTGCAGGAAGTGACCGTCAGCGGCGGGTTTACCGCTTCGCCTTTGTGGATACAGTTACTGGCCGATATATTCCAGAAACCGATGCTGCTGCACCAGGATGAGGATGCTTCCGCGCTCGGCGCAGCTTTGCTGGGCTGGCATGCGCTCGAAAAGATCAATGCCTGGGATTTCAGTCCGGCGGCGGCCGCGCGTGTATTCGAACCGGACGCGGCGCATCTGCACGTGTACCGGAAAAATTATAAAGCCTATTCGTTGTTGTACCATCAGTTGAAAGACGTGATGGACATGCTCCGGGAATAATTACATCCCTCTTTCAAACATTTTTTCGAGGTCGTTCAGCTTGAAGGAAATGAACGTAAAACGCCCGCCCGGTGATACATTCGGGGTGGTGCAGGCGAACAGTTCGTCAATGATGTTCTGCATTTCCCGCGTACCCAGCACTTTTCCGGGAGGAATGGCGTTGTTGCGAGCCATGGACCGCACCAGGCGCTCCCGGCGGTTGTGTTTCAGCTCGTTGCTGAAATGTTTGAACTGCTCCAGCAGGCCTTCGATGCTGGCCTGTTCGTTGCCCGTCTGTATGTCTGCCGGGGTGCCGCGCACCACGAAAGTATGCTGGCCGAAAGGTTCAAGGTCGTAACCGAGCGCCTGGAGGTCGGGCAGCATTTCTGTAACAACCAGCGCGTCGGCAGGGATCAGCTCCAGCGTTTGCGGGAAAAGGCTTTGCTGGGTAGCCATGGGCTTTTCCGCGAGGGCCTTCTGATAACGTTCGTACAGGATGCGTTCGTGGGCGGCCCGCTGGTCTATAAGTATAAAGCCTGATTTTATCTGCGAAAGAATGTATTGCTGGTGAACCTGTACGGGCACTTTGTGATCGGTAGCGGCTTCCTGCCAGCGTTCGTCTATGACGGAAGCGGTGCTGGCCGGTTGTTCCTGCGGCACATTGTCATTGTCCGGCCGGGCCGGGGCGCCGTAAAGCTCTTTCCAGTGCTGGAGGTTGCTGTTGCTGCTTTTATCGATCACGTGCGCCTGGTTGGCGTTTGTAAAGGTCTTGTAGATGGAAGTATTTGCAGACTGCACTTTCTTTTGTTCGGTGAAAGGCTGGGTAAGCGCGTCCAGCTGCTGGATGCCTGGGTCCAGGTCGAAGTCCAGCGCGGGCGTAACGCTGAACTGGGCCAGGGCATGCTTGATGGCGGACTGCACGAAGGCGTACAGGATGCGCTCATCGTCGAACTTGATCTCCTGCTTGGTAGGGTGCACGTTGATGTCCACATGCGCGGGATCGAGGTCGATGAACAATACGTAAAGGGGGTAGCTGTCTCCGGGGATCATTTCCGAGAAAGCGCTCATGATGGCATGATGCAGGTAAGGGCTTTTGATGAAGCGGTTATTCACGAAGAAAAACTGGTCGCCCCGTGTTTTTTTAGCCGTTTCCGGCTTGCCAACAAAGCCGTGTATGTTCACATAGTCAGTGCT
>CBFHAF010000306.1:0-6020 GCA_965653435.1 uncultured Chitinophaga sp. | reverse complement strand
CAGGTGAAGATGACGGACATGGCGAATTAAAATGCCTATGAAATATTTATGTTCATTGCTGACCGTACTATCAGCCCTGGCATGTAACCATCCGGGCCGGCAGCCGGCGAAAGACAATACAAAAACAGACTCTTCCGCTATCCTGGCGAGGCCTTCCGCAAAAGGCATACTGGCGATGTACGAGGAACTGCCGGGTTTCGATACGCTCAGCCTGGGAAGCGTGGAAAGGGATGAGCAGGGAATGATAACCGGTAAATATAAAGGCCGGTGGCTGGATTCAGCGTACGGCCGGATGTTGCCGCTGGCGCTGACGAATGGGATTTACCCGGGTGAGGAGAATAATTTCACCTCGTATTATGCCTGTTACAAATTCCCGATCAGTTCCCGCTTCACCGGCCTGATCACGAGAACGCCCGGGGAGTATGACGTTTCGGTGCTGAGCCTTTTGTATTATGACCATGAAGCGGACTCCGTCGGTTATGCCTGGGACCTGCTGCACAACTGGGGCGATGCGGGCGATGCGGTGAATTATAATACCTGGCTGATCCGCAACGGTGGGACCATAGACGCCTGGATGGCGGTAAATACCATCTGGGGAGACGTTGAGGACAGCCTGTATAATTCCAGTACGCAATACTTCAGGGCCGACCTGGCATCCCGCACGCTGGACACATCTTATAAGAACAAACCTGAATGGGCTGCAACATTTAAGCGCCTGATCGGGGAAAAAGAATATGAAGTACCCGATTCCGTATACATTCACAAGCACACAGAAAACGAAATAATCCTGCAACCATGAATAAGATCTGGATCATCATTAAACGAGAGTACCTGACGCGGGTAAAGAAAAAGTCCTTTGTTGTCGTAACGCTGCTGCTGCCGCTGCTCTTCGTGGCCATGCTGGTAGTGCCCATACTGATCGCGGGCGGAACCGATAACGAGAACGTGGCGGTGGTGGATGAGAGCAAAATTTTCACCGGCAAGATCGCGGATGAAGACAACCTGCATTACAAATTTGTGGATGCGGACATCGACTCCCTGAAGAAGAATTACGCCGAGCTCGGTTATACCGGGGTGCTGCATATCCCGCAGATGGACATCAGCCGCCCGCCCAGCGTCATTTATTACAGCAAGGGCCAGATGAACATCATGCTGAAATCCAAAATGGAAAAGAAGCTGGAAAATGTACTGGAGGATAAGCGCATGGAGCAGGCCGGCATCGACAAGTCGAAGCTGGAAAGCATCCGCGCTGATGTGGACATCGTGAACCTGGCGGGCAAGGAAGAAAAGAAAGGCAGCGCCGGCCGGGCATACATCATCGGCTACGCTTCCGGTTTCCTGATCTATATTATCCTGCTGGTGTTCGGCACCGTCGTAATGCGCGGCGTGATGGAGGAAAAGATGAACCGTATCGCGGAAGTAATGATCTCCAGCGTGAAGCCCTTCCAGCTGATGATGGGCAAGATCATCGGGATCGCTTTCGTAGGGCTTACCCAGTTCCTGATCTGGATCGTGCTGATCGTGGGATTGTATTTCGTTATCATCCTGGCATGGGGGCCTGAAATGGCCGGCAGCGCGATGAGCAACGGTATGGCGGGCAGCCCGTCATACACTGCCAGCGAGCAGATGGCGTTGCAGGTGCAGGAAGCCTTGCACGGTGTGAACTGGACCTTCCTGATCATGATCTTCCTGTTCTATTTCCTCGGCGGGTACCTCTTTTACGCGGCGCTGTTCGCCGCAGTGGGCAGCCTGGTGAATGAAGATCCGAACGATGCGCAGTCGCTTACTTTCCCGATCACTTTACCCGTTATCTTTTCGATCTTCATCATGATCGCTTCGGTAAGCAAGCCCAACAGCAGCCTGGCCGTCTGGGGAAGCATCATTCCCTTTTCATCGCCCATCGTAATGATGGCGAGGATACCTTACGGCGTGCCCGGCACGGTACCTTACTGGCAGCTGGGATTATCCATGCTGCTGCTGATCGGCGGGTTCATCGGCACCACCTGGGTGGCGGCGAAGATCTACCGCACGGGTATTTTGCTGTATGGTAAAAAGGTGACGCTGAAAGAAGTGGCGAAATGGGTGATCCGTAAGAACTGATATTTTTTTATTTGACATGCCCGCCATTGCAGCGAGCCTCATCACCGGGGAATGCTGTGTTGGCGGGCTTGTCATTGCGGGAAGGCCCGGGGCTTGTTATCCATTCGTCAAATCACCCAGCCTGCGCCCGGTTTCCAGGAAACCGTCCCAGATCTCCCGCAGCACTTCCGCCGCGGGCATGATGTTGCTGATAAGCGCGCTCACCTGCCCGATCTCCAGCTCTCCCTCCGCCAGGTCCCCTTCGAACATCCCGCGTTTGGAACGGCCGCGGCCCAGTAATATATTCAGCTCTTCACGGCTTGCGCCTTCCTGCTCGGCTTTCTGCACGGCTTCGAAGAATGCATTGCGCAGCAACCGTACGGGCGTAAGCTGTTTAAGGGAAAGCATGGTATCGCCTTCGCCTGCCTTTACCACCGCATCTTTGAACGACTGGTGCGACGAGGCTTCGGGCGTCGCCACAAAACGGCTGCCCACCTGCACGCCGGCCGCACCCAGCGCAAAAGCCGCTGCCATGGCTCGTCCTGAGCCGATGCCGCCCGCTGCTATCACGGGTATCTTCACGGCATCCGCCACCGCAGGCACCAGCACCATGGTAGTGGTCTCTTCCCGGCCGTTGTGGCCGCCTGCTTCAAAACCTTCCGCCACCACGGCATCCACGCCGGCATCCTGGCTTTTCACCGCGAACTTCGAACTGGATACGACATGCACCACGGTGATCCCTTTTTCTTTCAGCACAGGCGTCCAGGTTTTGGGATTGCCGGCGGAAGTGAATACCACCTTCACGCCTTCGGCTATAATGATGTCGATGTGTTTTTCTATGTCGGGGTAGAGGAGAGGTACGTTTACGCCGAAAGTACGGCTGGTAGCTTGTTTGCACTTGCGGATGTGCTCACGCAGCTGGTCAGGGTACATGCTGCCGGAGCCGATGAGGCCCAGCCCGCCGGCATTGCTGACGGCGCTGGCCAAACGCCAGCCGCTGGCCCATATCATGCCTGCCTGGATGATAGGATAATCCGTGCTGAAGAGTTTCGTAATGGGATTGCTGAATGCCGCCATGTGTTGGTGATTGGTTACAGGGAGGCAATTTAATGATAAAAGCGTTAGCCCAGGTCGATCTCCGTATTGTCCCCGATGTTCAGGCTCTGGCTGAGCCCGCGGATATTTGCATCGCTGCCGATGAGGGACGATTTGAGCACCACTTCGTACAGGTTGCTGAACGAGCCGATGATGGAGTCTTTCACGATGGAATAGCTGATCACCGTATTATCGCCGATGGCCACGTTGGGCCCGATGATGCTGTTCTTGATATTGCAGCCTTCGCCGATGCTCACGGGCGGGATGATGATGGTATTTTCATACGGCAGCACCGGGTTGGTGGCCAGCTTGTATTTCTTCAGCAGGATGGCGTTGGTTTCCAGCAGGGTTTCTTTCCGCCCGCAGTCGAACCAGTTGTTCACCTTGAAGGCATTGAACTGTACGCCATGGCGGATCATGCATTCCAGCGCGTCGGTGAGCTGGAATTCGTCGTGCGAGCGCACCTGCTGTTTGATATTATCTTCCAGGCACTGGTACAGCTGTTCGGTTTCCCTGATCTTGTACATGCCCACCAGCGCCATGTTGGATTTAGGTATCTGCGGCTTCTCCACCACCCGCGTGATCTTGTTCTGATCATTGATCTCGGCTACGCCGAAGTTCCGCGGATCGTCCACCCTCTTCACGCCCAGCACGGAATGCTGTGAGTTGATCACTTCATGGAAGTCCCCTTCCACGATGGTGTCTCCCAGCACGATGAGCACTTCGTCGCCGGCCACCACCTCGCGCGTGAGCAGGATGGCATGGCCAGTGCCTTCGCGCGAATTCTGCTGCACGAAGTGGGTGGTCAGGTCAGGATATTTTTTTTCAACGTAATGCTGGATCTTTTCGCCAAGGTAACCCACTACGAACACGAATTCGCGGATACCGGCCTCCACCAGCTGATCCACGATGATGCTCAGGATCGTTCTCCCGGCGAGTGGAATCAAAGCCTTAGGTTGTGTATATGTATGTGGGCGCAGCTTGGTGCCTGCGCCGGCTACTGGAATTATTGCCTTCATGTAAAGGATTTGGAGTGTATGGTTCACTGCTTGCGATAAACCGTTCTCACTGCTTAATCGCGGGCAAATTACGGAATCAATCCTTAAAAATGAATTAGGATTTATCATTATTGGATTAATATTAGGATTAACATTTATATTACCGGAGACTTCTTTTCATCAATTCCAAGTTTATAATTACCCGGAAGAAGATTAATTTTGCGTCTTAAAATTTTCCTTCACCATGCAAAGAGACCAGCAGATATTTGATATCATTGGCCAGGAACTGGAAAGACAGCGCCATGGCATTGAGCTGATAGCTTCGGAGAACTTTACGAGCCTCCAGGTTATGCAGGCCATGGGCAATGTAATGACCAATAAATACGCAGAGGGTTACCCCGGGCGCCGCTACTATGGCGGTTGCGAAGTGGTGGACCTGAGCGAGCAGCTGGCTATTGACCGTGCCAAACAGATCTTCGGCGCTGAATACGCCAACGTTCAGCCTCACTCCGGGGCACAGGCCAATGCTGCTGTATTGCTGGCCATCCTGCAGCCCGGCGACAAGATCCTGGGCCTGGACCTCAGCATGGGCGGGCACCTCACACACGGTTCCGCTGTCAACTTCTCCGGGAAGCTTTACCAGCCGTTCTTTTACGGTGTGAATAAAGAGACCGGCCTGGTTGAATATGATAAAATGGAGGAAGTAGCGCTCCAGGAAAAGCCGAAAGTGATCATTTGCGGCGCTTCCGCTTACAGCCGCGACTGGGATTACAAACGCATCCGCGAGATCGCCGATAAAGTGGGCGCTTTCGTAATGGCGGATATTGCGCATCCTGCCGGCCTTATCGCCAAAGGGTTGCTCAACTCACCGTTCGCGCATTGCCATTTCGTAACCACTACCACGCATAAAACGCTCCGCGGCCCCCGCGGCGGTATGATCCTCATGGGTAAGGACTTTGAGAACCCCTTCGGCCTCAAAACCCCCAAAGGTGAAGTGCGCATGATGAGCAACCTGCTGGATATGGCCGTGTTTCCCGGCATCCAGGGCGGCCCGCTCGAACATGTGATCGCTGCCAAAGCGGTATCCTTCTTCGAGATCCTGACAGACGATTACGACCAGTACGCCCGCCAGGTGATCCGCAACGCACAGGCCATGGCCCGCGCTTACGTGGAGAAAGGCTACCAGATCATTTCCGGCGGTACAGACAACCACCTGATGCTGATAGACCTGCGCAACAAGAACATCAGCGGTAAAAAAGCAGAACAGATCCTCGTGAAAGCGGATATCACCGTGAATAAGAACATGGTTCCCTACGACGATAAATCTCCTTTCATCACCTCCGGTATCCGTGTAGGCGTTCCCGCTATCACCACCCGCGGCCTGAAGGAAGAACATATGCCGCAGATCGTTGAATGGATGGATAAACTCATCCTGGATGCGGACAACGAAGACCTGATCGCGAAAGTACGCGGCGAGGTGAATGAATTCATGAAACAATTCCCGCTCTACCCTGAGCTGAAATAATAAGTCTTTAAGAGGTTTGTAAAAAAAGAGGCCGTCTCGTCTGAGGCGGCCTTCTTTTTATTGCACACGGTATATTATTTCGATACGCTTATCTCCACCGGCCGCTGGTTCCTGAACACCGTGGCCTTCAGCTGCTGGCGCCATGCGTTGGACTGGTAGATGCTGAGGAAATCTTTCACGCTGTTCACCTTTTCACCATCCAGCATCAGCAGCACATCCCCCGTACGGAAGCCCGTCTTTTCCGCTTCGCTGCCCGCTGGTACGGTCACGAAGTAAGCGCCCTTTTCGTCGGGCAGGCCGGTGGCGGAACGTTCGCCCAGTCC
>CBFHAF010000305.1:0-6020 GCA_965653435.1 uncultured Chitinophaga sp. | reverse complement strand
TAACCTAAGTGCTTATTGGATTTATCGCGTTAGAAATAGTATTGCACACAAAAAAATACGAGAATGACACTATAACAAAAACTGTGTAAACATAGAAAATCGGAGTTCGTAAGAGCTCCGATTTTTTTACTTTTAAACTTTACACAGAATAATGAAAGCAGAGGAATTTTTATCAGACGATTTTTTGAAGCAATTTAAAACGGGGGAGCAACTCAACGACTTCCTGGGTAAAATCCAGAAAAGGGCCATAGAAAAGATGCTTGAAGGCGAGTTGGACGGTCATTTAGGTTACGGAAAGAATGAACAGGCCGATAGCAGTAATTCTCGCAATGGGTACGGCAAGAAGAAGATCAGGACCAGCTACGGGGAATCTGAGATTAAAGTGCCGCGTGACCGGGACGCCAGTTTCAACCCCATGATCGTCCCCAAACGAGAAAGTATGGTGGAAGGTATCGAGGAGGTAATCGTGTCTTTATATGCTAAAGGCATGAGTGTAAGCGATATTGAGGATCAGATTAAGGATGTCTACAAGTTCGAAGTATCGACTGCTACCATCAGCCGGGTCACCTCCAGGGTTGCCGAGGACATTGTAGCCTGGCAGAATCGGCCACTGGAGCCTGTTTACCTGATCGTATGGATGGACGGGATCGTATTCAAGGTTCGGGAGAACAGCAAAGTGATCAATAAGACGATTTACATAGCCGTAGGGCTGCGCAAAGACGGTTATAAGGAAGTATTAGGGATGTGGCTTGGCAAAAATGAATCCGCCGCCTACTGGATGACTGTATTAACAGATATGAAGGCTCGCGGGGTTGAGGATATCCTGATCACGGCAACCGACAACCTCAACGGCTTTACCCAAACCATCCGGGCTGTATTCCCCCAATCTTCCACCCAGATATGTGTCGTTCACCAAATCCGCAATAGTTGCCGCTATGTGGTCTGGAAAGATAAAAGGGCGTTTACCCAGGATATGAGGGATATTTATGGGGCGCCTACCCGCCAGGCAGCTCAGGCTGCCCTGGAGAGTTTCGAGGGCAAATGGGGCAGTAAATATGGCTATGCGATCAAAAGCTGGAAAGAAAACTGGGAAGAACTAACCGTTTTCTTCGACTTCCCCATCGAAATCCGTCAAATCATCTACACCACCAACCTGATAGAAAACCTTAACGGGAAGATCAGGAAGTACACTAAAAACAAACTCTCTTTCCCTACAGATGAAGCTGTACTCAAGTCTGTGTACCTGGCGCTAAGGGAAGTGACAAAAAAATGGACGATGCCAATAAGGAGCTGGGGTGTTGTCCTGCATCAGTTTTTAACTATTTTTGAAAATAGAATCAAGTTATAGGCACTGTTACTAAACTCCGATTTTTGAAACTTACACAGTTAATGAAATAGTGCCCGTCATTGCGAGGAGCAGCGGGGGTTTTGTGCAGGGCGCGACGAAGCAATCTCCAACGCTGAGGCATGCTACTAATTCAAGGCGGGAGATTGCTTCCTCGCCCCACCCGCCTGGCTCTGCTGCTCCTCGCAATGACGGCTTTCGTATGCTTCGCCTCTTGTACATATTCAACGGCTCCTCATTATGACGTTTTTTTGCCTGCTTACCTCCTGTACAAATCCCACTGCTCCTCACATGACGGTCTTCCTTGCCCCCTGTACAAATCCTACTGTTCCCTGCCATGACGGACAGTTTCCGATATGAGTCCCTCCCCCTTCAGGCTAATCCCCCCAAAACAACCAGCTGGTCTTTTTTGTTACTTATAATACTCAAACCACCATTATGCAAAATAAATGGCCCGTACTGGATTATGCGGCGTGGAAAGATACCCTCGCCACTGTTCACCTCTGGACGCAGATCGTGGGGAAGATCAGGCTGAGAAAAATGCCCTGGCTGAACCATTCCTGGCACGTAACGCTTTACGTAAGCCCCTGCGGCCTCAGCACCGGCAGCATGCCGTACCGGCACGGCATTTTCCAGGTTGATTTTGATTTTGTGCAGCACCGTTTGTCCATCACCACCAGCGAAGGCGGGCGGGAAGTGGTGGAACTACGGCCGAGGCCTGTCGCCGATTTTCATAGGGAACTGTTCGAAAAGATTGCTTTGCTGGATATAGACGTAAGCATTTACGGCGTTCCCAGCGAGCTGGAAAATGCCATTCCTTTCGCGGAAGACCAGCAGCATAAGTCTTACGATCCCGGGCAGATGGAGAATTTCTGGCAGGCGCTGGTGAAAGTGCACAATGTATTCACGCGTTTCCGTACACGGTTCACCGGCAAATGCAGCCCCGTGCACTTTTTCTGGGGCGCCTTCGACCTGGCGGTGACGCGGTTTTCGGGCCGCGATGCGCCTCCCCACCAGGGCTCCGCGCCTAATATGCCTGCCAAGGTCATGCAGGAAGCCTATTCGAAAGAAGTAAGCTCCTGCGGGTTCTGGCCGGGCAACGACCAATACCCGCATGCCGCTTTTTATGCCTATGCCTATCCCGCCGCGCCAACTTTCGCTACGCAGCCGGTGCAGCCCGAAGGCGCTTTTTACAGTGCTGAAATGGGAGAATTCCTCCTGCCGTACGATGTTGTGCAGCAGTCTGCCGATCCTGAGCATACTTTGCTGGCCTTCCTGCAATCCACTTACGAAGCTGCGGCCAATACCAGCCGCTGGGACCGCCGGGCGCTGGAATGCGACCTTTCTTCCTTCGAAACGGAATTCGGCTGTTACCGTTGATGTTTTGCGGGAGCTTTTGTTTTCAGCTTGTTGACGAGGCTGTCGATGGCCGGGCTTGGCGGCATCAGCAGCTTTACGCGCTCCGCCCACTGAAGGGCGTCCGCCAGCGCGGCATCTCCCGCATCCAGCGAGGCGGCAAATGCAGCGGCGGTTTCATACAGCGGGCTGCTGATCCTGCGGGAATACTGGTTGATGATATACGGTTTCTCTTCCTGGAAACCGGGGACCTTCGTACTGTCCTGCTCGCCGCTGAGGAAGGGCTTCATGGTCTGCCGGTACATGCGCGCATCTTCCGCGCGGATCGAATCCAGGGAAATATTCATCGTATTGCCCACTATGCGGTAACCTGTTTCTTTCAGCTTCGGGAGATCCTTCACCATCCCGTAATACAGCATCTTCGATTTATTGACGCCTTCCCGCTGCCGGGCAGCCAGCTCCGGCCCTATCATTTCCAGGTAAGCGATCACCTGCTTCAATTCCAGCGGCCGGCCTTCTTTCCAGGCGGCGCCGGCTGAATTGTAAAGCGCTTTGGCATACAGGCGTGCGGCTGTTCTTTTCTTTTGTTCAACAGGCAGCGAAGGGTAATGCTCCATGAGAAATACCAGCGCATTGGAACGCACGCCGGAAATATTTTCCGCCAGGTATTCCAGCTCTTCCGGCGAAGCCAGTTTTGCCGAAGGCACTGCTTCAACATAAGCATTCAACACGGCGGTATTATCCAGCTCCAGTTCCGCCAGGCGTTTGAGGTAACCTCGCAGGAAACCAGGATCACGTTTCCCGCCCTTGAATTCATTTTCCAGTGCGCCGGTACCGTTGCTTCCCGCATTCGCGGACATGGCGCTGGCTGCATGGGCAGACAGTGCCGCTACCGGCTGAAAGCCCACCGCGCGGTGCAGCAGGGTTCCTTCCGCATTAAGATAGAGATACGTGGGATAAGCCTTTACGGAATACCTCCCTGCAATAGCCACGCCCTCACCTTTTTCGGCATCCAGGCGGTAATTCAGGAACATGCTGTTGTATGTATCGCCCACTTCTTTTAAGGGGAATATTTCTTTGTCCATTTGTTTGCAGGGCGGGCACCAGTCCGTATACACATCCACGAAAATGAGCTTTCCCTGTTTTTTGGCCGCCTCCAGCAATTGCTGCCAGGTTCCTTCAAAGAATTGCATGCCTTGCCGCGGCATTTCGTTCGCGGCGGCTGTTGTGGTGAAGCAGGTTATAAAGAAGAGGAATATTGTGATCGGACGCATGGAAACCGGGTCTGTGTTAAAGAAAGTCTGTTTAAAAATAACAAATGCGCTGCAAAAACCAAAGCTGTTCATTTATCCGCAACCCGGTATACGCGTGCTATCACTTCATCCAGTACCGCAGCATTTTCCAGCGTGCCCCAGGTGAGGTTCCTGGATCCGGAAAGCCTTGCCCCGCAGAACAGCTGCGCTACAGCGGGCGGCGCTATGCGGATCAGCTCTGTGGCCTGCATGGCCAGGGCCATTTTTTCCACGATGACCCTTGCTTTGAGTTCGTAAGCGCCGGGGTCGGACAATAAATGCCGCAGGCCTTCCAGGTGAACGTCGAGGTCGGGATCGAGGCCGCGGGCGGAATGGAAATAATTCATCAGCGCTTCCATGCTGCGCGGCTCTTTGCGCATGGCGCGCAATACGTCCAGCGCCTGCACGTTACCCGATCCTTCCCAGATGGAATTGACCGGCACGTCGCGGTAAAGCCTGGGCATAACGGATTCTTCCACGTAACCGTTGCCCCCAATGCATTCCAGCGCCTCGCCCACTGCGAGCACAGCGCGTTTGGTGTTCCAGAATTTCCCGACGGCCGTAGCGATCCGGGTGAAATGCATGGCTTCCTCATCACGCGGCGCATCATCGAAACCTTTGGCCAGCCGCATAGCCAGTGTAGCGGCGGCTTCGCATTCCAGGGAAAGGTCCGCCAGCACATTCTTCATCAGCGGCTGCCCTATCAATTTTTTCCCGAAAGCGCTGCGGTAGCTGCAATGATGGACCGCTTCGGCCACCGCGCGCTGCATCGTGGCAGCGGAACCGATCGCGCAATCCAGCCGGGTATGCCGCACCATTTCCATGATGTTGGGGATGCCCCTTCCTTCTTCCCCGATGATCAGGCCCCATGCTTCGTGGAACTCCGCTTCGCCCGACGCGTTGGAACGGTTGCCCAGCTTATCTTTCAGCCTTTGGAAATGAAGCCCGTTCTTCCTGCCTTCCGGCGTGAACCGCGGAACGAGGAAACAGCTCAGCCCTTTTTCAGTTTGTGCCAGCACCAGGAAAGCATCGCTCATAGGCGCGCTGCAAAACCATTTCCGGCCGGTGATCTTATACACTCCCTTGCCGGCCGGCTTTGCGAAAGTAAGGTTGGCCCGCACGTCGCTGCCGCCCTGTGGCTCGGTCATCGCCATGCCGAACGTAACGCCTTTTTTATTGAAGTATGGAATGTTCCTTTCGTCGTATTCACCGGAAAGCACCAGCGGCAGCCATTCGCGCGCAATATCCGGCGCGATCTCCAGGGAAGGCACCACCGCAAAAGTCATCGTAAGCGGGCAGCTGCTGCCTTCGTCTATCTGCTGCTTCAGGTACGACAATACGCTGTGCGCCAGGTAGCCCCCGTTTTGCCCGGAGGTCCAGGCAATGGAGTGCACCTGCCCTCGTATGGCAACCTCCATCATCCGGTGATAGGCCGGGTGGTACTCCACCAGGTCAAGGCGGTTGCCGAAGCGGTCGTGGGTTTTGAGCACGGGCGGATGCCTGTTGGCGAGATCGCCTGCTTCCAGCATTTCGCGGCTTCCCATCAGCGCGCCGAACGCGGATGCCTGTCCGTTCATCCAGCCGCCGCCATAGGCATGCAGCGCATCCTTTAGCACAGCATTCGCCGTAAATGCGTTGAAGTCTTCCAGAACGGGCGCCTGGTTCTGGGAATGATGAAAATCAAAACCGGAAGATTGCATAAGCAGGGGTTTTGGATATTCGAATTTAACCCTAAATACCGGTTAAAATGATTAACCGCGTGTTTATGATGGGTCGGAGAAAAGGCTGGCGGCGGTAACTGTTATTGCAGGGAACGGCTGGGAGCTGAGGCATTTATTGCAGGGAGCATTGTGGCGCGGCGGGGATACTGGTGCGATAAGCAAGGATCGTCATTGCGAGGAGCAGCGGGGGCATTGTGCAGGGCGCGACGAAGCAATCTCCAACATTGAGGCTTGCGACTAATTCAACGCAGGAGATTGCTTCCTCGCCCCACCCGCCCGGCTCTGCGGCTCCTCGCAATGACGGCT
>CBFHAF010000304.1:0-6032 GCA_965653435.1 uncultured Chitinophaga sp. | reverse complement strand
GAAATGTAGGCGCAACCTGCGCTAACGTGCTGGCCCACAGAGATTTTCTGCAGGAGGTTGTTTTGCTTGACATCAAGGAAGGCACTGCAGAAGGAAAGGCCCTGGATACCTGGCAGCAAGCACCCATTGATTACTACAGCACCAAAGTGACCGGTGTAACCAATGATTATACTAAAACTGCCGACAGCGATGTAGTGGTGATCACCTCCGGCCTGCCCCGCAAACCGGGCATGAGCCGCGACGACCTGATCTCCACCAACGCCAACATCGTTAAATCTGTTACCGAGAACGTTACCAAATATTCTCCCAACGCTATCATCATCGTCGTATCTAACCCGCTGGACGTAATGACCTACTGCGCTTACCTCACTGCCCAAAAAGACAGCAGCAAGGTATTCGGAATGGCCGGCATCCTGGACACCGCGCGTTACCGCGCATTCCTGGCGGATGAGATCGGTTGCTCCCCTAAAGACATCCAGGCCATCCTCATGGGCGGCCACGGCGATACCATGGTGCCCCTGCCCCGCTATACCACTGTTGCAGGCATCCCTGTTACCGAGCTGGTAGCGGCAGACAAGCTGGACGCTATTATCCAGCGCACCAAAGTAGGCGGCGGCGAGATCGTGAACCTGCTGGGCACTTCCGCCTGGTATGCTCCCGGCGCTGCTGCAGCCCAGATGGTGGAAGCCATCGTGAAAGATGAAAAACGCATCTTCCCCGTTTGCGCATGGCTCACCGGCGAATACGGCCTGAACAACATCTACCTCGGCGTACCCGTAGTACTGGGCAAAGGCGGTATCGAAAAGATCATCGAGCTGGACCTAAACAACGAAGAAAAAGCACTGCTGGAAACTTCCGCCAAACACGTGAAGGAAGTGATGGACGTGCTGGACAATATGAAAACTCCCGCTTAATCCCGGAAGTTCCAAAGTATGAAGCATCCCGCGAAAACGGGATGCTTTTTTGTTTTCCCGGCTTAACCAGCCATTTGCTGTTATAACAGCCGATATTCCGTAACTTTACCTTAACAGGGGCCTATCAGACTGTGAACCATATTATTAGAAAGGAATTACACTGTTATACGTTTCATCCCAAAAAACCATGTCATGAAAAAGCTACTGTTTGCCTTGCTGCTGCTCAGCCCGCTTTTTGCCGGCGCGCAGACCGCTATATGGAAGGTTGACCGGGATCACTCCTCAGTGTCTTTCTCAGTTACCCACCTCGTGATCTCCGAAGTGGAAGGCAACTTCAAGAATTTCGAAGGGGAACTGAAGGCCGCAAAGCCGGACTTCTCCGATGCCGCGATCAATTTCAGCGTAGACGTATTCAGTATCAGCACCGGCAACGATCCGAGGGACAATCACCTGAAATCCAACGATTTCCTGAATGCGGAAAAATACCCGAAGATGACCTTTAAAAGCACGGCCTTCAACCGGATCACCGAAGGGAAATACCTGCTGGAGGGCGACCTGACAATCCGTGACGTAACCAGGAACGTGAAATTCAACGTCACCTACGGCGGAACCGCAAAGGACGCCGATGGCAAGCTGAGGGCGGGCTTCAAGGCCAATACCTATATCAACCGGTTCGACTATAACCTCAGGTGGGATAAAATGACAGAAGGGGGCGGCATGGTGGTGGACAAGATGGTGAACATTGAACTTAAACTTGAATTCATCAAACAGTAACACATACAGGATGAAAGCGTTAGCGATTACGTTTTATATCCCCTTATCAGTTAATTTTGCGTAATATTTTTTGCCGCATATGTCCAATATCGAAAAATTGATAGCCAATAAAAGTTTTACCAGTGAACACCATAAAAGCCTTGTCAGCCTCATCTTTGTGGGAAACTGGATCATCTCGAAGCATCAACTGTTCTTCAAAAAGTACGATATCACCATGCAGCAGTTCAATATACTGCGCATACTCCGCGGCCAGCATCCAAAATCCGCCAGCATCAATACGTTAAAGGAAAGAATGCTGGACAAGATGAGCGATGTGAGCCGCCTGGTGGAACGCCTGAGAAAAGCGGAACTGGTGGAACGGAAAAGCTGCGAGGCAGACCGCCGGGCGGTGGACGTAAAGATCTCCGCCAAAGGACTGCAGCTGCTCAGGGTCATAGACGATGAGATCTTCGTATTGGAAGACATGCTGAAAAATGCCATGACGGACAAGGAGGTCGCGCAGCTCAACAAGCTGCTGGACAAGATGCTGAGCACCTACCCCTGACCACTCTTATACTTCCTCCACGTAATCGAGGTCTTTCCCGAATGTTTCCTCCATGGTGAATGCAAAAACGAAAGCCAGCAGGATGCAGAGCAAGCCGGTAACGAGGCCGCTTTGCAGGTATGAAAGCCCTGCGCTTTGCAGGCCGCCGAAAAGAATGGAAATTACGGGCAGCAGCCCCCTCGCATAGTTGGGCGCCGTAGTGGCCGCAGTAGCCCTGAGATTGGTGCCGAACTGCTCCGCCGCCACCGTTACGAAGATCGCCCAGAAGCCCACGCTGAAGCCCATTACCCCACAGATCGTATAAAAGCCGTTTACCGTGTACCCGTAAGCGTTGAAGTACCATACCACGCTCACCAGCACCAGCGCATAAAAAATATACAGCACCTTTTTCCTGCTCCGCATCAGCTGGCTCAGGTAGCCGCTGGCAAAATCGCCGGCAGTAAGCGCCGCGTAGCAGATCATGATCGCTTTCCCCGGATCTATCGGCCCCTGTACCCCCATTTCTTTTGCGAAGGCATTGGAGAAGGTCATGAGGATGCCCACCACATACCAGGTTGGCAGGCCGATCATGATGCATTTGAGGTAACGGAAAAACCTTTCCTTATTGGTGAAAAAAGATAAATAATTGCCCCTGCTCACGTTGCTGGCGTCCTTGATATTATTGAACATCCCCGATTCCACCACGCTGATGCGGAGTACCAGCAGGGCCAGGCCCAGCCCGCCGCCGATGTAATAACAAACCCTCCAGTTGTCCCCGAAATATTCCGATACGAAATATGCCACCACAGCCCCGGATATGCCCACGCTTGCCACGATCATCGTGCCCAGGCCCCTTTTTTCCTTTGGAAGCACTTCAGATACCAGGGTAATACCCGCGCCCAACTCTCCCGCCAGGCCCAGGCCGGCCAGGAAACGCCAGACCATATACCAGGCGATCGCATGCTCGCCGCCGACCATGCCGTTGGCCACATTGGCCACCGAATAAAGCAATATGGAACCGAAAAGAACGGAGAGGCGGCCTTTTTTATCGCCCAGCACACCCCAGATAATGCCGCCGATCAGCATACCCACCATCTGGATATTGATCAGCCACATGCCCACCCTGTCTATCTCCTCGCCGGACAGGTTCAGGGATTGCAGGCTTTTTATGCGGATAATGCCGAAAAGAAGGAGATCGTAAATATCTACGAAATAACCCAGGGAAGCTACGATCACAGCGGCATTCAGCAGCCTGACCGGTTTGTTGGCGGAATTCATAAACGACGTGAATTTATTAAGGTTGATATACGGAACTTCCCCAAAAGGAAAGAGACGCAAAATAGCTGCGTCTCTTTAAATATCAAAGCAAATATCAAAACAATTTATGATTTTATTTCCTCCTCAACAGGCGGGTGCTCAACCGGGTTCCCGAATTCGTCGAAATGCTTATGGATGGGGGATTTCCCGAAAATGAACTTGATGGCCACCGGCAGGGTTGTGATCACGATGATGATCAGGATGATCCATTCCAGGTGGTTTTTCAGGTTGGGGAAGGCCTTATCCAGGTAGTGGCCCGCCAGCATCATGGAAAATACCCAGCAGAAGGAGCCTACGAGGTTCCAGAACATGAATTTTTTCCTTTCCATGTTCACAATACCGGCCACGATCGGCGCAAAGGTGCGCACCACGGGCAGGAAACGGGAAATGAAAATGGCGCCTCCGCCGTATTTATCATAAAACTCCTTGGCCTGCCAGAGATGTTTCTTTTTAAAAAGGAAAGTGTCTTTTCTTTTAAATAACAGCGGGCCGGATTTTTTCCCGAACCAATACCCTACCATGTTCCCGATCACGCCGGTTACGGCGATCATGGTCATGATCACTATGAATGGCACATTAAAAAAGTGTTCGCTTAACTCCTGCCCATAAATACCTGCCACGAAAAGCAGGGAATCACCCGGCAGGAAGAATCCCACAAAAAGCCCGGTTTCTGCGAACACGATCCCCAAGATCAGATACAATCCGCCATGCGCAATAATCCACTTCGGGTCAATTAGATGTTTAAAAAATTCGATAATCTGATCCATGCTAATGTTTATATAGTTAGAGCGGCTAAAAATAAGCTATTTAATGTCAACAGGAAGTTAATATTTACCTGAAAGGGGCGCTAGGCTTTCGTTTCAGGGGCGGGCAGCTTCTGGAAATCCACCTCGCCTTCCCATTTGCCGATCACCGCGGTGGCAAGGCAGTTGCCGATCACGTTCACGGAAGTGCGGGCCATATCCATCAGCTCGTCTATGCCAAGAATGAGAAAAACCGGCCAGGACGGGAGGTGGAAGCTGGCGATGGTGCCCAGGATGATCACCAGCGTGGCACGGGGAACGCCCGCCACCCCTTTGCTGGTCAGCATCAGGGTGAACACCATAATGATCTGCTGGGAAATGCTCAGCGGATGGCCGGAGGCCTGGGCCACGAACACGGAAGCCAGCGCCAGGTACAGGGTGGACCCGTCGAGGTTGAAGCTATAGCCCGTTGGCATTACAAAAGCGATCACCTTCCGGGGAACGCCCATCCTTTCCATGGCTTCCATGGCCTTGGGAAGGGCGGATTCGGAGCTGGTGGTGGCAAAGGCGATGGACACCGGTTCGGATATCTCCTTAATGAACCGGCCGATGGGCAGCTTGATGATCAGCGCCACCGGCACGAACACCAGCAGGATAAATACCGCCAGGGCCACGTATAAAGTGATCAGCAGCTGCAGCAGGTTGCCCAGCACGGAAAGCCCGCCGTGGCCTACCGTATAGGCAATAGCCGCGCCCACGCCTATCGGGGCGAAGTACATTACGATGTTGGTGAACTTGAACATCACCTCAGACAAACTTTCGCAGAAACCGAGCATCGGCCCGCGGAACTTCTCTTTCACGAGCAGCAGCGAGATGCCGAAGATCACGCTGAACACCACGATGGGCAGGATGTCCCCATGATAAACGGATTTCGCGATATTCTCCGGGAACACGTGCAGCACTACTTCCTGCCAGGTCTGCGGTTTGGTCTCCGGGAGTTTTTCGTGCAGGGCGTCCGGCGGCATTTTGATGCCTACGCCCGCCTGGCTGATATTGATCGCGGCCAGGCCGATGAACAACGCAATAGTGGTAACGATCTCAAAATATACGAGCGACTTCCAGCCCATGCGGCCTACCTGCTTGATATCCGAGTGGCCGGCAATACCCACCACCAGCGTCGCGAAAAGCAGCGGTGCGATCACTGTTTTGATCAGCTGCAGGAAAACCTTGCTCAGCACCTGGAAGTTCACGGCAATGGCCGGGTAGTCGTGCCCCAGCTCCGCGCCTATCACCATGCTCACGAGTATCCAGGTGGTGAGGGACTTCTTGGTAACGGCGAACCAGATCACGGTAGCCACCGCTATCCAGCGGAACACCATCAGCACAACGGGTGAAATGGTCAGCCATCCAAGGTGGTCAAGGGTATGCATACCCGAAACGATAGTAAATGTGATCAACGCAATAATGGCTGCCAGTTTCTTGTTCATTGAAAGAGGTGATTTAGTTTTTGTCGGACATGAGGAAACCAGCCCTGGCCCCCCACGGGTAAAAAATTGCCCAAAAATAAGGTTATCGCCGCAAAGTTCACACAAATGTTGGAGGATGGCCTCAATGCGTTGAGCCGCCGCCCGTTATCCTCTAAAGCAGGCATTAGTAAAATAAAAATACGGCTTTATCATTTTACATACTATATTTGACGATCTGTTAAAAAAAATCTAAACAAGCTAGTATCAACCACAACATCACTGTATGAATAGACTC
>CBFHAF010000303.1:0-6060 GCA_965653435.1 uncultured Chitinophaga sp. | reverse complement strand
GCTACAGCACCAGCCAAAGACTCAACCAAACCAGCAGGACCACCCGCGGGAGGACCGCCCAAACCGGCGCCCAAAAAATTCGCGGAGGTGATCACTGCCAAAGCAACGGCTGATTCAGGCATGTTCAACATCTACAAGCAGGATGATAAGTTCTTCGTGGAGATACCAGACAACCTCCTCGGCCGCGACATCCTCGTGGTGAACCGCATGTCCAAAGCAGCTGCAGGCATGCGCGTAGGCATGTTCGGCTTCGGGGGCGACCAGATCAACGAAAACGTGATCCGCTTCGAAAAAGGGCCCAACAACCGCATCTTCCTGAAGAACATCTCCTTCGCAGAGCGTTCCAAAGACTCCACCCAGCCCATGTACGTCTCCGTGCTGAACTCCAACATCCAGCCCATCGTCGCTTCTTTCGACGTGAAAGCGTTCTCGAAGGGGAACAATGGCTCCGTACTGGACTTCACCGATTACATCAACGGCGATAACGATATCCTGTTCTTCGACGGCAGCCTGAAAGGCATGCTCAAGCTGGGCCCTCCCCAGCCTGACAAGTCTTACATCCAGGACGTGCGCTCCTTCCCGGGCAACGTGGAAATCAAGACCGTTAAGACCTACACCAAAAGCGGCTCCTCTCCCATGCCAGGCATGCCCCCCACCGGCGGCGGCTTTGCAACCCTGGAACTGAACAGCTCCATGGTGCTGCTGCCTGAAGTGCCCATGCAGCCCCGCTACTTCGACCCCCGCGTAGGGTACTTCGCTACCAGTCTTACCGACTTCGATGCGGACCCCCAGGGTGTTAAAAGGCTCACCATGATCACCCGCTGGCGCCTTGAGCCCAAGGCCGAAGACGTGGAGAAATGGAAAAAAGGCGAACTGGTGGAACCTAAAAAGCCCATCGTGTTCTACATCGATCCCGCTACCCCGGCCAAATGGCGTAAATACCTCATTCAAGGTGTGAACGACTGGCAGGGAGCTTTCGAGCAGGCTGGCTTCAAGAACGCTATCTACGCGAAAATGGCGCCTACCAAAGATGAAGACTCCACCTGGAGCCTGGAAGACGCCCGTTATTCCGCCATCGTATACAAGCCTTCCGACGTGCCTAACGCCTCCGGCCCGCACGTGCACGATCCCCGCTCCGGCGAGATCCTGGAAAGCCACATCAACTGGTACCACAACGTAATGCGCCTCCTGCGCAACTGGTACTTCATCCAGGCAGCGCCCAACGATGAGCGCGCCCGCAAAATGACCTTCGACGACGAGCTGATGGGCGAACTGATCCGCTTCGTATCTTCCCACGAAGTGGGCCATACCCTCGGCCTGCGCCACAACTTCGGCTCCAGCTCCGCCTACCCGGTTGAAAAGCTGCGCGACAAGAACTGGGTGAAAGAGAACGGCCACGCCGCTTCCATCATGGACTACGCCCGTTTCAACTACATCGCCCAGCCTGGCGACGGCATCACCGGCGCAGACCTGTACCCCCGCATCAACCATTACGACAAATGGGCTATTGAATGGGGTTACAAAGCCATCCCCGGCACCAACGAGGATTCTGAAAAAAGCACCCTCAACAAGTGGGTAATGAGCAAAATGCAGGATAAAAAATACTGGTTCGGCACCGAAAGCAACCCTGACGATCCGCGCAGCCAGAACGAAGACCTCGGCGACAATGCCATGAAAGCCAGCGGTTACGGTATCAAGAACCTCCAGCGCATCGTGCCCAACCTCATGGCCTGGACGCGTACCGACAACGAAGGTTATGCCACCCTGGGCGAGCTGTATGGCGAAGTGCTGGGCCAATATACCCGCTACATGGGCCACGTGGCCAAAAACGTGGGCGGCATCTACGAAACGCCGAAAACCGTTGAGCAGAACGGCGCTATCTACGAAAACGTACCGAAAGCCACCCAGAAAGAAGCGGTAGCATTCCTCCAGGCACAGCTGTTCACCACCCCTGCCTGGCTGATCAACAAAGATATCCTGGCAAGGGTGAAAGCGGATGCGCCTTCCATTATCCTGGGCCGCCAGGAAGCAGTGCTGGGCCGTTTGCTGAGCACAGCCACCATCAACAAACTGCTGAATGCCGAAGCTATGGAATCTGACTCCTACAAGGCTGCGGAATACATGAACGACCTGAAGAAAGGCGTATTCTCCGAACTGGCCGCCGGCAAACAGATCGACATCTACAGGAGGAACCTCCAGAAAGCATATGTGAACAGCCTTGTGGGCCTGCTGAGCAAACCGGATGCATCCGGCGTACCGGCCGCATTTGCTTCCATGTTCCCCAACCCGACCCGTACGGATGTTACCAGCCTTGCCCGTGCACAGCTCATCTCCATCCGCTCCGAAGCGCGCGCCGCAGCCGCCCCGGACGCTATGAGCCGCTACCACCTGCAGGACCTGGCAGACCGCATTACCAAAGCGCTTGATCCTAAATAGACCGGGCGCACACATTGTATAAACGAAGGCTGACCAAAAAGTAGCGTATACTTTTGGTCAGCCTTTTTGTTTTGCATGGTATTTTACCAGGAAGCAGGGTGTAACGAAAGAGGGTAGATCGACGGACGAGAGACGGAGGAGAGACGGAGGAGAGACCCCAAAAAGGCAATGTTAAAATACTACCAGGGACTGACCATTATGTTTGTATTCCCTGGCATAAGAAAGGCCCGCCCGGTATCGGGCGGGCCTGTTATTTACCCTATACTAATAAAAGTACAGCGTAAAGATATCTGTCCCTTATGCATTGTATCTGCGCAATGCTACCACCATTTGCCGCGGGCGGGATAACTGCGGTTGCCGGGAATGTTGTTCACGATAAAGGCCACCAGCAGCAATATAAAAACGCCCGTGGCCACCGGGCTCAGCACATACAGGTATCCCAGCGCCCTGATCTTCTGGCTGCCGGCCACGGCCAGCAAAGCCGTTGCGCCGCCGGGCGGGTGAACCGTTTTGGTGAGCTGCATGACAACTATGGAACAGGCTACCGCCAGCGCACCGGCCAGCCATTCCCATTCGGGCCCGGAGATGAGCATGCACATGGTAACCCCGGTGACCGCGCTCAGCACATGCCCCCCGATCACGTTGCGGGGCTGGGCCAGCGGGCTTTGGGTATGCCCGTAAATAAGCACGGCCGATGCGCCGAAAGAGCCCAGCACAAAGAGATTGTCCCTCGCCGGCAGGTAGAAATGGTTGAGCGCGCCAATGAGGCCCACGCCCAGGAATGCGCCCAGGAACGACCAGGCCATATCCTTCTTATCGACTAATGTTTCGCGGTATATCACGTACCGGGCTATCCTGTAAGTCCGTTTAATACGATGCTTCATGGGGTGCAAAAATACACCTATCAATAAATTTTCTTAATATCGCCCTAAATCTACATGCCTCAACGTGAAAGAACGTCATAACACCAATAAGATAACGATCTACGACATCGCACAGGCATTAGGGCTCAGTGCATCCACCGTTAGCCGCGCATTGCAGAATAACCCCCTGATCAACGAAGAGACCCGTTTAAAGGTGCAGGACACTGCCGCCGAAATGGGTTACGTTCCCAACTGGATCGCTTCCAGCCTGCGGAAAAAACGTTCCAACATCCTGGGCCTCATTGTGCCCAGAACCAGCATGTACTTCCAGAGCACCGCCATCAGCGGCATCCAGCACGAAGCCCATAAATACGGCTTCAGCATCGTGATCGGCCAGTCCGACGAAACGGTGGCCATGGAAAAAGAGCTCGTGCATACCTTCTTTTCCCTGAGGGTAGACGGGCTGCTGGCCGTAGCTTCCATGTTCACCACCAACTTCGACCATTTTTCTCCTTTCATACGCAACAATATCCCCCTCGTGTTCTACGACCGCGTACCGATCGACTTCCCCGGCTATTCCATTACGGGAGACGATTTCAAAGGCGGATTCCTGGCCACGGAACACCTCATCAAACAGGGCTGCAAACGCATCGCCCATTTCTCCGGCCAGCTTACCTGCAACCTGTACCAGCAACGCCTCGCAGGATATAAAGCTGCTTTAGCCAAATACAAGATCCCTTACGACGATTCCCTGATCTACGTTCACAACCTCACCCTCGACGCCGGCGCCGAAGCCGCGCGCCAGATCTTCGCGTTAGACAACCTGCCTGACGGGCTGTTTGCCGCCAACGACAGTTCCGCCGTTGCTTTTATCCAGGAAGCACGCCGCAAAGGCATCCGGGTGCCGGAACAGGTGAAGGTGGTGGGGTACTCCAACGACCTGTCCAGCCGCATCATCAGCCCTTCGCTCACCACTATCGAACAATCCGGTTACCGAATGGGCGAAAAGGCAGTGGAAACGCTGGTGCAGCTGATCAACAAAGAAGATAAGATCAAGATCACCCGGAATTACGTATTTGAAGTAGAGCTTATTCCACGGGAATCGTCTCAGCGATAATTCTTATTTAAAACCTACAACAACTTTATGAAAAAAATTATCCGCATCCTTTTACCGGTACTGGCCGTGCTAAGCCTGGCCTCCTGCAGCCGCGACATCTACGTGCCCAACCAGGTGAACGCACCCCTGCTGAAAGAAAAGAACGAACTTAAAGCCAATCTCTCCCTGTCCAACTGGCAGGTGGCATACGCCATTACAGACAACATAGGCGTGATGGTAAATGGCCAGTATGTAAACCGCGCCCTTTTCTTTGACGAGGACGGCGACGGCGATAACGACGACGACCTGTTCGTGGATAAAAACACCCGCGGCGGCGTTATTGAAGGGGCCGTAGGTTTCTTCAAACCTGTAGACTCCAAAAAGCGCGCAATATTTGATGTATACGCCGGTTACGGCAACGGCGCCTTCAAAACCCTCGACGGCAACTTCAGCTCCGCCCCTGCCGGTACATCTACAGCTGGTTACACGCTGCGTACACACTTCAACAAGTTTTTCGTACAGCCCGCCATCGGCATGAGCCATAAAGTAGTGGAAGCTTCATTCGCCACCCGTTTTTCACTGGTGAAATTCTACGGGCAGTCTATAGGCTCCAACGTTTTTGAGAACGACGAAAACCGCCGCCTCAATTTCATGAGCCTCGGCGATAAAGTGGTGCCCTTCTTTGAGCCCGCCTTCACGGTGAAAGTAGGTTACCGCTACGTGAAATGGTTCGGCCAGCTCATGTTCTCCGTGCCGATGAACGATGAAACCTACAGCGGTTACGATGTGAACGAATACTTCCAGCCGGTGTCCTTCACCATGGGGGTTGCCCTCAACTTCGGGCAATGGGTGAAAGATGCAGGGAAGTGATTGGAGATATCGAAGAAAAAATTGAAGGGCGCTTTATCGGCGCCCTTTTTATTTAAATGTTAATGAGTGAAAAACAATCAGTCTCAAAAAACTTTGCTTTTTAAAAACCAATATCTTTTTCGCGATAAATAATAATTAAAAAATGCACACCGAAGCAAATATCAAAATCACCAGGAATGGAGAGAAGCTAGCTGTTTCTGTCCTGATGCCGGTTTGGAACAGGTTTGCCGATCATGGCAATTTGCTCGTTGAGCTTCCTTTGCTTGGCATAAATACAATTGCAAAAGACGAAAACGATGCCGATAAAGCAATCGAAGAGGCAATTGCATCCTTTTGCATTGCAGCAGATAAATTTGGACAGGGGATTGAAAAAGAATTACAGCGCTGGGGTGGGTAGCTGTCGCTAATGTAAGTGGGTAACCATTGTTCGGTTATCCCGTTTCTGATACTCCACAACGCCCTTTCGTTTAATATTCAACATATGGAAATGATTTGAAGCGTTATTGTTGAAACTGTAATCCTGTTCCTGTTCGAATTTCCCGGTGCGATGATACGCTGGTTAATGCTCTGCGGGAAAAGCCTTTCAGAGAAATCCTGTACAGTAATTCATTTCCTAACTGGCTGTTGACGGTTATCGCGATTGCCTTAATTACATGCCTCATCAAAGCACTGTAGGCGCAGCAAAAAGGCCGCTCTTCACAGAACGGCCTTCGCTATATCTACATCTCAGGAAGTTATTGAATCCTCACCGCCACAGCATGCTCCCAGCCGCGTTTTTGGGCAGCCGCAGGCAGG
>CBFHAF010000302.1:0-6091 GCA_965653435.1 uncultured Chitinophaga sp. | reverse complement strand
CTGATGCTGAGGAATGACGTGGTTTGCGCCCATACCTCTGGCTTGCGCTCGCGGATGCCCACCAGCTTCATGGCGGAAAAAAGGGAAGTGGGGTAGCGGCCGGTGAGCTGGTAGATGCGGCTCTTGTCCTGCATGATGTTTTCCCATTCCCTTCCGCGGTGGTCGATATTGGGCAGGCCGGTCAGCGGCTGGCCGTCCTTTCCCAGCAGAACGATCCCTTCGCGTTGGCTGGTGGCGGTAATGGCCCTTACGGATGCCGCCGGCACCTTTGCCAGCACTTCGGCCGCCAGGCGCAGCACCTGCTGCCAGAGCTGCACGGGCTCGAAATACAGCGCATCGGGATAAAGCGCGTCTTTATGATACACGATATCTTCCCGGGCCACGCCCAGCACCTTGCCCTGAGGCGAAGCCGCAGCTACGCGCACATTGCCCGTGCCGATGTCTACGATTATATAAGCTTGCTGATCAGTCATTCACTTGCATTGTAAGTATTTCCCTGTTGGCCAGTTCCCTGACCTTTTTATTCCCCTCGGCGAACCATGCTGTGAGCGCTTTGTTCATGATCTCCACATGATGGTCTTCCACTTCAAAGGTCGCTCCCGCAATATGCGGTGTGGCAATTACATGCGGCTGGTCGATGATGCGGTAATCCACTTCATCGGGCGGCTCGTGGTCGAACACGTCGAGGATGGCGCCGCGGATGGCGTTCGTTTCGAGCGCTTCCAGGAGGTCTTCCCGTTTTACTACCGCTGCGCGCGCCGTATTTACGAAGATGGCGTCTTTTTTCATCTTTTTCAAAAGGCGGCTGCCGATCATGCCGGTGGTTTCCGGTGTAACGGGCAGGTGAACGGATACAATGTCGCATTCCGAGAATATTTCTTCGATGCTGCATTGTTTATAAGCAGGGTCGTGCTCCTGCACGTAAGGATCGTAGAACCGGATTTCGCAGGGGTAATTGCGCACCATGCCCGCTATCAGCTGGCCTATGGCACCGAATCCCACCATGCCGATGGTTTTGCCCGCCAGCTCGCCGCCTTTGAAATGAAGATAGGAGTCATGCGCGCCTTCCTGCCAGTTGCGCCCTTTCAGCCAATTGATGCCGGGGATGGTATTGCGCAGCAGCATGATCACGGTGGAGATGAACATCTCCGCTACCGCCTGCGCGTTGCGGGCCGGGGTGAAGAATACGGGAATGCCAAGCTCCGTTGCTTTCAAGACTGCAACGTTCGACGGTGTGCCGCGGCATACGCCGATAAACTGCAATTGAGGGAAAGCCGCGATCACATTGGCTGTAACATGATCGTGCTCCGTGATGAGCGCTTCCGCGGCGGATTCTTCGAGCAGCGTTATGAGCTCGTTTTCGTAATAAGCCCGGCCATGGGGTTTCCATGGGCGGTAAATGACCTCTCCGAACAGTTGTTCAATTTCCCTGATCCCTTTCTCGTTGTAGGGAGCTGTGATCAAAATTCTCATGCTAAATGGTTTGTAATTTTTCTTCGGATTGACGGGTGTGGTGTAAGGTTTTCGCATTGTCCGGCAGGGTGATGAACTTCGTGATGATGGCGCTGATCACGTACAGCACGGCCAGTATCCAGATCACGCCTTCGTTGCCCACCGTGCCGATGAACAGGCCTACGATGGCCGGACCTACGAACACGGGCAGGCCCGCGCCCAGGTTGAGGATGGCCATGGCCGCGCCTTTATCTTTTTTCACCAGGGAAGGCACCAGCGCGGTGAGCGGCACATAGCCCGCCAGCAGCGCACCCCAGAGGATGCCCGCGCCCATCACCATCCAGTAATTGTTTTCCCAGATCTGCGGGGCGTAATAAAATAATAAGGTGCTTGCCGCGCAGCCCACGCCGCCGAACCACATGATGGTGTTGCGCCAGCCGAAACGGTCGCCCACGAAGCCGAATATGAGATTAAAGATGATGTTGGAAGTGAAGATGGTGCCCCAGATGGTAAGCCATTCCGTGGTATCGAAGCCATGCTCCGCCATGTACATGGGGAGGAATACGGGGAAGGCAAACTGCGCCGTGGTATTGATGATGCGCACAATGCCGCCCAGCAATACCTTCGGTTCTTCTTTTACGATGGTAAGGCCTTTTACCAGTTCCTGCAGTTTGGAGCCGCCGGAAGACTGGCTTTCAGCCTTGCTGCGGTTCAGCAGGAGGGCGAACACCGCGCCCAGCAGCGCCCAGAAAAGGGACGTCCATAAAGTATTGAGGTGACCGAACTCCGTGATCGCCCAGCTGGAGTAATAAGCACCCAGCACGTTCAGCCCTCCGGTGAATACGAACCAGAACCACCCCACGGCGCGGCCAAGCTGCTGCTGCGGGGCGCTGTAAGCGATCCATACGAGGAAGGTGTAGGCAAACAGCGGGTACCCGAAGCCGCGCAGCGCATAGGTGAGCAGCATCACCGGCACGTTCAGCTCAGGCATGCCGAAGCCTACGAAGCCCACGGTGCCAAGGCAGTAGAGCAGCAGGCCGAGCGCCATGGTGCGCTTCACGCCGAGCCCTTCGGCCAGCACGCCGGAAAACCAGGCGGAGATGGCGATGGTAATACCATATACGGTGAATAAGGTTGCGGATTGTTGCACGGTCATCCCGTGCTCTACCAGGTAAGGGCTGAGCCAGCCTTGTTCAATACCATCGCCCATCATAAAGATCATAACGCCGATGTATCCCCATAATAACTGGCGTGGAATTCCTGCTTTTTCGAAGGTGGTCATGTTAAATTTGTTAATTCGTGGAATGAAATGAAGCTGAATTAAAAGTAGAAATTAAACTTTATTAAACAAAATTTAATTAAAATAAAGTCAATATTAATTTAGGGTTAAACTTGGCAGTAAGGGTGTTGAAGGCAATTTTTTGCTTCAGAAGCATTGAACCTTACGCTAATAATATATTACTTTTGACGAAAGGTATTTAAACATTAGTAAAGCCGATTCCACATGAATATTACAGAGAGGCACCAATTGATCCTGCAAAAGCTGCAGGAGAACGGAAAGGTGGATATACAGGAACTGAGCGATTCCCTGCAGGTTTCGGGGGTTACGATCCGGAAAGACCTGAAGCTGCTGGAAGAAAAAAAGCTGCTTTACCGCACCAAAGGCGGCGGCAGCACCCAGAACCCGTATACGATCGAGCGCCCGATCAACGAAAAGGAATTCATCAAGATAGAGGAAAAGAAACGCATCGCGAAAGCCGCGGTGGAACTGATCGGGCAGAACGATTCCATCATCATCGGCTCCGGCACCACGGTATTCGAGCTCACCAGGGTGCTGCATCCCAATAAACATATCACGGTGATCACCCCCGCGCTTAAAGTGGCGCTGGAACTGTGCAACCGCCCCCATATAGATGTGCTCCAGATCGGCGGGCTCATTCATCAAAGCTCCTTCGCCGCGGCAGGTTCCTTCGCGGAACGTTTGCTGGACGATATTTCCTGCGGAGTGCTTTTCGTAGGTGTAGACGGCATCGATCCCGAATTCGGCCTCTCTATCACGAACCTCGCGGAAGCCAGCCTTAATATGAAAATGATCAGTCTTGCCCAGACCGTTGTGGTAATGGCAGACAGCTCCAAGTTCGACCGCCGCGGCATCGGCCGCATCTGCAGCCTGGAACAGGTGGATTATATTATTACAGACGGCATGGTGAACAGCGAGACCGTCAAGATGCTTACGGAGAGAGGAGTGAAGGTGATCATCGCGGAGTAGGGAACTTGCCGGTATCCCAACATTCTGTACCTTCATCATCCATATGAGCATGAAACGACCCAGCAGAAAACCCGGAGAGCCCGATGTAAGTTTCAAGGAGCGGATGGCTGCCCTCCGCAACCTGCCCGCCTTTTTCAGGCTGGTATGGCAAACCAGCCCCTGGCTTGCGGTCTGGAACATTTTCCTGCGTGCCGCCCAATCCGCCACACCACTTGCCCTCCTGTACGTCAGCAAGCTTATTATAGACGAGGTCGTAAAAATGACGCAGCAGAAGGGCGACCTTTCTTACCAGTACCTTTGGGAACTGGTAGCGCTGGAATTCGGGCTGGTGATCGTTTCCGGGGCTTTGGGCCGTGCTATTTCGCTGCTGGACAATATGCTGGGCGAACAGGTGGCCAACCATACTTCCGTGCGCATCATGCAGCATGCCGCTACGCTTGATCTGGACCAGTTCGAGGACTCCACTTTTTACGATAAGCTGGAACGCGCCCGCCAGCAAACCGTTGGCCGCACCATCCTGCTCAGCCAGGTGATGACGCAGGTGCAGGATATCGTGACCATGATCTTCCTCGCAGCGGGCCTGCTTACCTTCAGCCCCTGGCTTATACTGCTGCTGCTGATAGCAGTTATTCCCGCATTCCTGTCAGAGACGCACTTCAACGATAAATTTTATGCACTTGCCTGGGGCCAGACCTCGGACAGGCGGGAGCTGGATTATATCCGCTTCCTCGGCGCCAGCGACGAATCGGTGAAGGAGGTGAAAATATTCAACCTCAGCAACTACCTGGTGGAAAGGTTTAAACGCCTTTCCGATAAATTTTATAAAGACAAGCGTGACCTGTCCATCCGCTACAATATCTGGGCGGTGGTGTTCGCCATCATCGGCAGCGCCGGTTATTACGCGGCGTATGCAATTATAATCCTGCGTACCGTGCAGGGCCAGCTGTCCATCGGCGACCTGGCCTTCCTCGGCGGCTCGTTCCGCCAGCTGCGCGGCCTGCTGGAAGGCGTGCTCATGCGTTTCACAAGCGTTACCCAGGGCGCCATTTACCTGCGCGACCTGTTCGAATTTTTCGAGATCGCTCCCCGCATCACGCAGCCTGCCAAGGCAAGACCCTTCCCCAAGCCGATCCGCGAAGGGTTTACATTCGAGAATGTCGGCTTCAAATATTTGCATGCAGAAAGATGGGCTAACCGGCATCTCAGCTTCACCCTGCATGCCGGCGAAAAACTTGCGCTGGTAGGAGAGAACGGCGCGGGCAAAACCACGCTCGTAAAATTACTGGCACGGCTGTACGATCCTACCGAAGGGCGTATTCTTTTGGATGGTTACGACCTTAAAGAATATGACCTCGCGGAGCTGCGGATGCAGGTGGGTGTTATATTCCAGGACTTCCAGCGTTACCAGATGACGCTCAGCCAGAACATCGCCGTGGGCAATATCGCGGAGATAGCCAATCCCACGCTCATCGAAAATGCCGCGCAAAAAAGCATGGCCGATGAGCTTACCGACCGTTTGCCCGGCAAGTACGAACAGATGCTGGGCCGCCGCTTCAACAACGGCATCGAGCTTTCCGGCGGGGAATGGCAGAAGATAGCGCTGGCGCGTGCCTATATGAAGAATGCGCAGCTGCTGATACTCGATGAACCGACCGCCGCCCTGGATGCGCGCGCCGAATATGAAGTGTTCCTGCGTTTCGCGGATCTTACCCGCGGCAAATCCGCCGTGCTGATCTCGCACCGCTTTTCCACCGTGCGGATGGCGGACCGTATACTGGTGCTGGAAAAAGGCGAGCTGCTGGAAATAGGCAGCCACGATGAGCTGCTGGCGAAGAACGGGCGGTATGCCGAGCTTTTTCATCTGCAGGCGCAGGGTTACCGTTGAGCGAAACGAAGGGAAGCCTTAATTGTAAAAAATCAACAAGCAATATAAAACGGATCAAGATGGAACAGATCAAAGGAAAAAAAGTACTGATCACCGGGGGAGGTAAAGGCATCGGAAAGGCTCTGGCGGTTGCGCTGGCAAAAGAAGGAGCGGATGTGGCATTGATAGGCCGCACGAAAGCTTCGCTGGAAGCGGTGATACAGGAGCTCAGCCCTTTGGGTGTGAATACGGCGTTTGCGCTCGCCGACGTAGGCAACCTTGCTGAGGTGAATGCCGCGGTAGAAAATGTGCTGGCTGTTTTCGGGCAGATAGACATATTGATCAATAACGCCGGCACCGCCTCTTTCGGCGGGTTCCTGGAGCTGGAGCCATCCGTTTGGGAAGACATGATCAGGGTAAACCTGCTGGGCGTGTATTACGTGACACGCGCGGTACTCCCCGGTATGATCGAAAGAAAAACAGGGGATATCATCAATATATCTTCC
>CBFHAF010000301.1:0-6091 GCA_965653435.1 uncultured Chitinophaga sp. | reverse complement strand
TTCTTTCAGCTCGTTGCGCTGGAGATGCGCACAGGCTTTTTCCACCCGCTCGTTCTCCTCGGTCACATAACGGCAGCGGTCGTATACTTTAGGCGGTAGCTTGTCCTTATACTGTTCTACCTGTGCAGATGTAAGATTACGCAGGCTGTTGATGTCCGGGAAAAATTCCTGGAGGATCTTCACGCCTTCTTCGCATTGCGCGCGGCGCACGTTGTATTCGGAAGACGCGAGGGAATGGTGCACCATGGAGTTCACCAGTACGATCTTATAGTCTTTGGAGAATTCGAAGGGGAAATAAGTGAATTCCAGGCTGCGGCAGTCCAGCAGCATCACACGGTCCTTCTGCCCGTGGAGGTTGGCAAACTGGTCCATGATACCGCATTTCACGCCGGGGAACGTGTGTTCGGCCAGCTGGCCTATCCGGGCCATGTCCATGCGGCTGAGGTTGAAGCCGAGGAGATGGTCCAGCGCAACATTGAGCCCTCCTTCCACCGCGGCGGAGCTGCTCATGCCCGCGCCGATGGGGATATCGCCTGTGATCACGCAATCGAAGCCTTTTACTTCCAGGCCGCGTTGCTGCAGCTGGTATACCACACCTTTCAGGTAATTGATCCAGCCTCCGCCGGGCCGGATGTCCTTCAGCGAAAAAGAGGCCATTTCGTTGTTGAACAGGGCGTAGGCGTTACAGGTGTCTGTACCATTGAGGGCAATGGCGTAGATGATCTTTTTATCGATGGCGGCGGGCAGCACAAACCCTTCATTATAGTCGGTATGTTCGCCGATAAGATTGATGCGGCCGGGAGAGGAAACGATCAGCGGTTCTTTGTGGAATAACTTTTTAAACTGCTCAGTTGCTTGCGATATCATTATAAGGGTACTTTTGACACCTAAAAATATAAAAAAGAGCGGGCTTTCCCAGCGGGAAAAGAAAAATGCTTCTGCGGGGCCGGTTTTTACCGCGGCGGGCAGAAGCATTTTCAGTATGTTCAGCTTATGAAATCAAGCCGGTAAGCCTTTCTTGTGGCCTGCGTACGCGAAATACAGGATGTACAGGTAGCAGGGGATCATGATCACATAAGCCAGCTGGAGGTTGCCTTCCAGGCTGGTGCTGAGGGCGCTGTAAATCAGCGGCAGGATGGCGCCGCCGGCGATACCCATTACCAGGAGGGCGGAGCCCAGCTTGGTGAACCTACCTAACTTATTGATAGCCAGCGGCCATATACCAGGCCACATCAGCGAGTGCGCAAAGCTGCAAAGCACCAGGAAAACGATGGAAACGATGCCGGAAGTAAGCAGAACGCCTACTGTGAATACCGCGCCGAGCACCGCACAGATAACAAGGGCGGTTTTCTGGCTGAGTATCTTCGGTACGGCGGCCACACCGATCAGGTAACCCACACCAAGCGCAACGAGGCACCAGATGGGCACTTTGGCGGCCACATCGCCGGAGAGGCCGGCAAATTCGCCATATTTTTTGATCGAATCGATGGCAAGCACTTCCACCCCTACGTATACAAAGATGCAGAGCACGCCCAGCATGAGGTAAGGGATCTGGAATGCGGAAGTTCTGCCGTATTGATCGGGACCGTCGGTGGTTGCTGCAGGCGTTTCATCATCCTGTGAAATTTCCGGGAGGTGTGCCTTCAATACGAAGAATGCCAGGATAAAAAGCACTACCGCCATGATGGCGTAAGGCGTTACGAGGCGGGCGGCCAGGAGGTCCAGCTCAGCTTCTTTGGCAGCGCCGGTAAGCGTATTGATCTTATCGGAGATCTCTTTGGTATCGCTGAAAAGGAGGTTAGCCAGCAGCAAAATGCCGGTGATGCCGGCAACTTTATTACAGATGCCCATGATGCTGATCCGTTTGGCGGCGCTTTCGATGGGCCCGAGAATAGTTACGTATGGATTGGAAGCGGTCTGCAGCAAGGCGAGGCCCGTGCCCTGGGTGAAAAGTCCTACCAGGAAAAGCGGGTAGTTCCTCATTTGCGCTGCGGGGATGAAGATCAGGGAACCAACGGCCATGGTCAGCAAACCGAGAGACATCCCTTTGGGGAAGCCTATCTTGTTAAGGATCATGGAAGAGGGGATCGCCATTACAAAGTAGGAGATGTAAAAGGCGAACGTTACGAGATAGGCCACCACATCCGACAGCTCGCATACCTGTTGCAGAAAAGGGATCAGCAATGAATTCAGCCAGGTTACGAAGCCGAAAATGAAGAACAATGTGGCAATAATAAACATCGCCTGTTTGTAGTTACCGCGGGGAGCGGCCACTGTAGCGGTTTTATCACTCATGAGTAGCTAAGGTTGATTGGTCAAGAATTCACGAACATAGGCAACAATTCCCATATTTCATAAATATATTAGCTAAAACGTTTGAGCAGTTAAAAAAAATACAGCTTTTCTCGCTCTTTTTCACCTTTTGTCAAAAAAATAATTATACATTTAGAGCCATATTTTGTCAAAATACAATTTTGGTATATGTCCACGCAAAGTAAACAAGGTACGCATCCCTCGTTTTTCGTACTCATTCTGGTGTTCTTTTTCTGGGGGTTCGTTGCGGCATCTAACAGTATCCTCATCCCGTTTTGTAAAGCGCATTTTGAACTGACGCAAATACAATCACAGCTGGTCGATTTCGCCTTCTATGGCGCTTATTTCGTCGGCTCCCTCATTCTTTACCTCCTGTCCGCCTTTAAAGGGGTAGATATCCTGAACCGCATCGGGTTCAAAAAAGGCATTATATATGGCCTGCTTATTTCAGGCGTAGGGGCCGCCGCCACCATCGGCGCGGTAAACCTCGGCCTGGGCATGGAAAACAAGACCGCCGCCTTCTACCTTATCCTCGGGGCATATTTTATCGTGGCACTCGGTTTCTCACTGCAGCAAACTGCCGCCAACCCTTTTGCCATCCTGCTCGGCGACCCGGCTAAAGGCGCACACCGCCTCAACCTCGCCGGGGGCGTCAACTCCTTCGGCACCACCATCGGCCCGCTCATCGTGAGCATCCTGCTGTTCGGCTCCGCCAAAGTAGCCGGCACATCCGGCGATACAGACATCAGCAAGATCAATATATTATATATCACCCTCGTAGGCCTGTTCCTGGCAGCGGCCGGCATTTTTGCCGCCACCAAAATGCCGAAGGGCACGGAAGACGATCATTTTGAATCTTCTCCCAAAGCCACCCGCACCCTGCTGGGCATCACGCTCATGTTCCTCATTATCGCCGGCGGCATTGGCACCACCGGGCCGCTGCCTTATTTCATCGCCGGCATCGTTGGCATCCTCGCGATCCTGTTCTACGCGCAGTTCGCTTCCCGCGGCAACGGCAACGGGTGGGGCGCTATGAAATATCCCCAGCTGATCATGGGCATGATCGCCATCTTCGTATATGTAGGCGTGGAAGTAACCACCTCTTCAAACCTCGGCGAGCTGCTTAAAAAACCCGGCTTCCTCACCGCTGAAGGGCTGCATGAATCCGAGATCAGCCCCTACATCGCCATCTTCTGGGGCGGGCTGATGATCGGCCGCTGGACCGGCGCCATCAGCGTATTCAACGTTTCCAAATCCACCCGCCAGATATTGTCCGTTGTGGTGCCTTTTGTGGCTTACGCCGTTATCCTCGGCGTGAACGCACTGAAAGGTAACGATATCACAAAATTGTATCCTTTCGCTATCTGTATCGTGATCCAGATAGCAGGTTTCTTTTACGGCCAGGACAAACCGGCCAAAACACTCCTCACCTTCGGCATTATGGGCGTTGTAGCCATGCTGATCGGTTTGTTCACCACCGGGCCGGTAGCCCTGTTCGCTTTCATCAGCGGCGGCCTTTTCTGCTCCGTGATGTGGCCCTGCATCTTTTCCCTGTCCATTGCAGGACTCGGAAAATACACCGGCCAGGGCTCTTCTTTCCTGATCATGATGATCCTCGGCGGCGCGCTCGTTCCGCCATTGCAGGGCGGCTTTTCAGATATCCCGGCGATCGGCATCCACATGTCGTATATTGTGCCGGTGATCTGCTTCGCTTATCTCGCATTTTTCGCATTCCGTGTTAAAACAATTTTAAAATCCCAAGGTATAGACTATGAGTCAGCAACTAGCGGTGGGCATTGATATTGGAGGTACTAATACTAAATTTGGAATAGTAGACCGTCGTGGCAACATCCTGTGCCAGGACCGTATGTCAACCAAAGCTCACGAAGAAGTTACCATGTTCCTGGCTGAACTGCATCAGCGACTGACGAAGCTGATCGAACAGGTAGGCGGTATTGAGAACATTAAAGGCATTGGCGTAGGCGCTCCCAATGGTAACTATTACACAGGAAACATTGAATATGCTCCTAACCTGCGCTGGAAGGGCATTATACCGCTTGCGCAGATGCTCGAGGAGTTATTCGGCCTGCCCACGGTGCTCACCAACGACGCCAATGCGGCGGCGCTCGGTGAAATGACCTACGGCACCGCCCGTGGCATGAAGGACTTTATCACCATCACGCTGGGCACCGGCGTGGGAAGCGGTATCGTAGCCAACGGCCAGCTTATTTACGGCCACGACGGGTTTGCAGGCGAGCTGGGCCACGTGATCGTGATTCCCGGCGGGCGCCTGCACCACGGCACCGGCGCACACGGCTCACTGGAAGCTTATGCATCCGCCACCGGCGTTACCAACACTGCACTGGAACTGCTTGAAGCGCGGCCGGACGAACAAAGCCTGCTGCGCAACCATACAGCCGAAGAGATCGATTCTAAAATGATCTATGAAGCGGCCATCAAAGGCGATAAGCTGGCGATCGAGATTTATGAATATACCGGCAAAGTGCTGGGCGAAGCGCTGGCCAACTTTGTGATGTTCTCCAGCCCTGAAGCCATCGTACTGTTCGGCGGCCTCACCCAGGCAGGCGACCTCATCATGCGCCCCGTCCGCGAGCACATGGAAAAGAACCTGTTGCCTATCTTCCAGAACAAAGTGAAGCTTTTATTCTCCGAGCTGAAAGAAAGCGACGCCGCCATTCTTGGCGCCAGCGCGATGGCCTGGGAAATGAAAGACTAATTTCCATAACATTGTGAGGTATGAACAGCAGAAGGAATTTCTTTAAAACAGCGGCATTGGGCGCAGCAGCCCTCTCGATGGACGGATTGCCCGCCGCCGCCCAATCCCGCAAGGGCAAAGGGCAGAAGCCCATCGTGGTATCCACCTGGGACTTTGGTATCGCAGCCAACAAAGCCGCATGGCAGGTGCTCAAAAAGGGCGGCCGTGCGCTGGATGCGGTGGAGGCCGGTGTACATGTACCCGAATCCGACCCGGACAACCACACCGTAGGCTACAGCGGCTACCCGGACAGGGACGGCCACGTAACGCTGGACGCCTGCATCATGGACGAGCTGGGCAACTGCGGCTCCGTAGCTGCGCTCGAACATATCGTGCATCCTATTTCAGTGGCGCGCAAGGTGATGGAAAAAACGCCGCATGTAATGCTCGTAGGCGAAGGCGCGCTCCAGTTCGCGCTGGAGAACGGTTTCAAAAAAGAGAACCTGCTCACGCCAGAGTCCGAAAAAGCCTGGAAGGAATGGCTCAAAAAATCGGAATACAAACCGGTGATGAACATCGAAAACCAGAGCTACGAAGGCAAAAAAGGCACCAGCGCTTTTAACGGAAACGAAACAAACGCCACCGCCTTCAACCCGCTGAAACTTCCCGGCAACGTATACAATCACGACACCATCGGTATGGTGGCGCTGGACGCACAGGGCAACCTCTCAGGCGCCTGCACTACCAGCGGCATGGCATTCAAGCTGCACGGCCGCGTAGGCGACTCGCCCATTATCGGCGCGGGCCTTTACGTGGATAATGAAGTGGGCGCAGCCACCGCCACCGGTGTGGGCGAAGAAGTGATACGCGTGGTGGGCAGCTTCCTCGTAGTGGAGCTGATGCGCCAGGGATATTCCCCTGAAGCGGCCTGCAAAGAAGCTGTTATGCGCATCGTGAAAAAGAACCCGGACAGGGCCAAAGGCATCCAGATCGGTTTCCTTGCGCTCAACAAATAAGGCGAGCACGGCGCGTATTGCCTGCACGAAGGTTTCAGCTACGCCG
>CBFHAF010000300.1:0-6101 GCA_965653435.1 uncultured Chitinophaga sp. | reverse complement strand
AGCTCGCATTTAACCGGGATAACACGAAAGAGGACGTCCTTTTCATTCAATTGTTCAACGCGCTGGACAAAATGAAGGAATACGACGAAGAGCAGATTCTGAAACGCGTCCCGGACATCAGGAAACAGCAGTTGAGCAATGTAAAGGCCCACCTGTACAAACATCTTCTCACCACCTTACGGCTGTTATATAAAACCAAGGACCCGCTGATAGACCTGCGGGAGCAGCTGGATTATGCCCGGGTGCTGTACAACAAAGGGCTGTATAACCAGAGCCTCAAGATACTGGCCAAGGCCAAAACCAGCGCGCGGGAGCAGGAGGAGGTGATGCTGTATTTCGAGATCGTGGAATTTGAAAAGCTCATCGAAAGCAGGCACATTACCCGCAGCTTGGACAACCGGGCGGAAGAGCTGAGCGACGAAAGCCGGATCATCAACGAGCAGCTGAACAACGTGAGCAAGCTGAGCACCCTGGCGCTGCGGATGTACGGCATGTACCTCAAGCTGGGGCATGCGCGCGACGAGAAGGATTCCCTGATGCTGAGATCCTTCTTCGAAGCCAACCTGCCGGCCGTGCAGCAGGGCAGCATGAGCTTTTACGAACGCATTTACCTTTACCAGGCTTACTGCTGGTACTACTACATCCTGCAGGATTTCGTGATGTATTACCGGTATACCCAGAAGTGGGTGGACCTTTTCAGCGAATACCCCGGCCTGCGCGACACCGATGTGGATCTCTACATCAAAGCCATGCACAACCTGCTCACCGCCCATTTCCATACGATGAACCACGACAAGTTTACCGAGGTGCTGGCTGAAATGGAGCAGTTCATTGTCGAAAAAGAAGAGAGCCTGAATGAGAACACACGCACTTCCGCTTTCGTGTATCTCTATACGGGCAAGATCAACCGGCATTTCCTCGACGGTACGTTTTCCGAGGGGCTGAAGCTGGTGAGCGAAGTGGAATGCAAGATATCCGAGCATCAGCTTACGGTGGACCAGCATCGCGTGCTGGTATTCTATTACAAGATAGCCTGCCTTTATTTCGGCAGCGGCGACAATAACAATGCGATCGTTTACCTGAATAAGATCATCCACCTGCGGATAGGCAACCTGCGGGCGGACATTCAGTGTTTCGCGCGCATCCTTCACCTGATCGCGCATTACGAGCTGGAGAATTACAGCCTGGTGGAATACCTGATCAAGTCCGTGTATCACTTTATTGCGAAGAACAAGGACTTAAGCCTGGTGATGGAAGAGATATTAAAATTCCTCCGCAAGAACATGTATGCAAACCCCAAGGCATTGCGCACGGCGTTCAAAGACCTGAAAGGCAGGCTGGAAGTGATCGCGAAGAACCCGTACGAGCGCAGGAGCTACCTGTACCTGGACATTGTAAGCTGGCTGGAAAGCAAGATAGACGGGGTGCCGGTGCAGGATGTGATCAGGAAGAAATTTATCAACAAAGTGCCGCGCATTTAGTTAATGCCCATTAACAAAAAAACAACGCACACTTAATATCTGAACGCCGGGAGAAGCATATTCCCCGGCGTTTTTTCATGGGATACATCATCTTTCAAACGCCTGTATTTCAGTGCAATTTCCGCCACACATTTAACGTGTGCTAATATGTGCCAGATTTCCAATACATACTGCTTTTCTATCATATCAAATACCTGCTTTTAGATGTGAATAACGTGGATTGCAGGCCCCTTCTACGATCCCAAAAAGTTCACATTCTTTATCCACATATGGGGGAAACTTATCACTTTGACGGGGTAGTTTGATCATTACATTTGCAACAGTTCTTGACTTCGTTGTGCTGGCTTCAAACGTTTCTTTTAACGTGGAGAATTAATAGGGAATCGTGTGGAATTCACGAGCAGACGCGCTACTGTGATCCCCTATATGCCGGATGTTTTTACGCCACTGCCCCGACGTGCGTCGGGATGGGAAGGCTCACCCGGCAAGGGAAAGCCAGGAGACCTGCCAGAACAACGTAATTGTCAAAACCTTCGCGAAATAAGGTTATGGCGAGCCCGACCCCAGGATGTACCTCCTCTATGGATAACGCGCTCCCGTCTCCCCACACCGCGGATCACAACTAACTTGAATATGGATAGTTAACCGTATAAAAAATTACTAATGAGTAACGAGAATGAGATCTTATTGAAAGACAACAAGGACAGGTTCGTGCTGCTGCCGATCAATTACCCTGCTATCTGGGAACAATACAAACGCCATGAAGCCAGCTTCTGGACCGCCGAGGAGATCGACCTCAGCAGCGACCTGGGAGACTGGGCGAAGCTGAACGACGGCGAGCGCCACTTCATTTCGCATGTACTGGCCTTTTTTGCGGCTTCAGACGGGATCGTGAACGAGAACCTGGCGGTGAACTTCATGAGCGAAGTACAGATCCCTGAAGCGCGTTGTTTCTACGGCTTCCAGATCATGATGGAAAACATACACTCCGAAACTTACGCTTTGCTGATCGATACGTATGTGAAAGACCCTGTGGAGAAAGACCGTCTTTTCCACGCCATCGACACTGTGCCCGCGGTGAAAAAGAAAGCCGAATGGGCCCTCCGCTGGATCGAGAACGGCAGCTTCGCGCAGCGCCTCGTGGCATTTGCGGCAGTGGAAGGCATCTTCTTCAGCGGCAGCTTCTGTTCCATTTTCTGGCTGAAAAAACGCGGCCTCATGCCCGGCCTTACCTTCTCCAACGAGCTGATCAGCCGCGACGAAGGACTGCACTGCGAATTCGCCTGCCTGCTCTACTCCATGCTGCAGGGCAAACTCAGCGAACAGGAAGTGCATGAGATCATCGGCGACGCCGTGGCTATCGAAAAAGAATTCATCACCGACGCATTGCCGGCCGCACTGATCGGCATGAACGCCGACCTGATGAAGCAATACATCGAGTTTGTGGCAGACCGCTGGCTGGTGGCGCTGGGCTGTAAAAAAATGTTCAACAGCACCAACCCCTTCGATTTCATGGAAATGATCTCCCTGCAGGGCAAAACCAACTTTTTCGAAAAACGCGTGGGCGACTACCAGAAAGCAGGCGTGATGGGCTCCAAAGAAACCCAGACGTTCAGCCTCGACGAAGACTTCTAATCAACTCCATATATATTTTTCACCCATTAAATTCATTACACTATGTTCGTTATAAAAAGAGACGGAAGAAAAGAGTCTGTCAAATTTGACAAGATCACGGCAAGGGTAGAGAAACTGTGTTACGGGCTGGCGCCGGAATATGTAGATTCAATAGATGTAGCGAAGAAAGTGATCCAGGGTTTGTACGATGGCGTTACCACTACCGAGCTGGACAACCTGGCTGCGGAAACCGCCGCGTCCCTCACCACCAAGCACCCGGACTATGCGCAGCTCGCTTCCCGCATCGCGGTGAGCAACCTGCATAAAAATACCATCAAGTCGTTTTCCCAGACGATGAAGAAACTGTACGAATACATCGATCCCAAAACCGGCAAACCCGCCGGCCTGCTGAGCGATGAAGTATGGGACATCATCCGGGACAATGCGGACATCCTCGATTCCACCATCATTTACGACCGCGACTTCGCGTTTGACTACTTCGGTTTCAAAACGCTGGAGCGTTCTTACCTGCTGAAGATGGACGGCAAAATCGCCGAGCGCCCGCAGCACATGTTCATGCGCGTGGCCGTTGGTATCCACAAAGAAGATATCGACTCCGCCATCAAAACATACAACCTGATGAGCGAGCGCTGGTTCACACACGCCACGCCCACCCTCTTCAACGCCGGTACACCCAAACCCCAGATGAGCAGCTGCTTTTTGCTGACCATGCAGGGAGACAGCATTGACGGTATCTACGACACCCTGAAGCAGACCGCCAAGATCTCCCAGAGCGCAGGCGGCATCGGCCTCAGCATTCATAACATCCGTGCTACCGGCTCATACATCAGCGGCACCAACGGTACATCCAACGGCATCATCCCCATGCTGCGCGTATTTAACGATACCGCGCGTTATGTGGACCAGGGCGGCGGCAAACGCAAAGGCGCGTTCGCCATTTACCTGGAGCCCTGGCACGCCGACGTGTTCGAGTTCCTCGACCTGCGCAAGAACCATGGTAAAGAAGAAATGCGCGCCCGCGACCTCTTCTACGCCCTCTGGATGCCGGACCTGTTCATGAAACGTGTGGAAAGCAACGGCGAATGGAGCCTGTTCTGCCCGCACGAAGCACCCGGGCTGGCGGATTGCTGGGGCGAAGAATTCGAAAAGCTGTACGAAAAATACGAAGCAGAAGGCCGCCAGCGCAGGACCGTTAAAGCGCAGGACCTCTGGTTCGCCATCCTGGACGCACAGATCGAAACCGGCACCCCCTACCTGCTGTATAAAGATTCCGCCAACCGCAAATCCAACCAGCAGAACCTGGGCACCATCAAAAGTTCCAACCTCTGCACAGAGATCATCGAATATACTTCTCCAGACGAAGTGGCCGTGTGCAACCTCGCATCGCTGGCGCTGCCGCGCTTCGTGATCGACGGCAAGTTCGACCACCAGAGACTCTTCGACGTAACTTACCAGGCTACACTGAACCTGAACAAGATCATCGACGAGAACTACTACCCGGTTGAAGAAGCCCGCCGTTCCAACCTGCGCCACCGCCCTATCGGCCTCGGCGTACAAGGCCTGGCAGACGCGTTCTTCCTGCTGCGGTATCCCTTCGAAAGCGAACAGGCCCAGAAGCTGAACAAAGAGATCTTCGAAACCATCTATTTCGCCTCCCTTACCGCTTCCAAAGACCTCGCGAAGAAAGACGGCGCATACGACAGCTACGAAGGTTCTCCCGCCAGCAAAGGCATCCTGCAGTATGATATGTGGGGCACCACACCTTCCGACCGCTGGGATTGGGCCGGCCTGAAAGCCGAGATCAAAGCCCACGGCATCCGCAACTCCCTGCTGCTGGCGCCGATGCCCACCGCATCCACCTCGCAGATACTGGGCAACAACGAATGCTTTGAGCCGTACACTTCCAACATCTATACCCGCCGCGTACTGAGCGGTGAGTTCGTGGTAGTGAACAAACACCTGCTGAAAGACCTCGTGGAACTGGGCCTGTGGGACAATGACATGAAGAACAAGATCATCGCAGCCAACGGCTCTATCCAGCAGATAGACGAGATCCCCGGCAATATCAAAGAACTGTACAAAACGGTTTGGGAGATCAAACAACGTACGATCATCGATATGGCGGCAGACCGCGGCGCATTCATCTGCCAGAGCCAGAGCCTGAACCTGTTCGTGGATACGCCTTCAGCTTCCAAGCTCACCTCCATGCACTTCTATGCCTGGAAAAAAGGCCTGAAAACCGGCATGTACTACCTGCGTACACAGGCTGCATCATAAGCCGTTCAGTTCACCGTTGAAAAACAAGGCGGCCAGAACATGGTGCCTGTTATCGCCCCGGCTGAGAACGCCGCGGACGAGCTGGGTGTTCCTGTAGGCGCGGTTTGTACAATGGAAGAAGGCTGCGTGACCTGCAGCGCTTGATAAAACTGTTATTGATTTTTATAAAAGGGTCCCGGCTGGCTGGGACCCTTTTTTATTGGTCAGTACCGGCAAATGCCCACCCGGATATTGTTTGAATGGTATCGCAAAATGCGATACCATTCAAAGTGACTCCTGCCCTGATAACCAGAACATGAAATTGCCGGGAAACCGATCAATATTGCGTTTCATCCGTTTTATCAGCCTGAAAGGCTATTTATCAGCTATGTTTCTTGAATCCAATCTCTGTCCGCGGTTGTTTTGGCTGCTCGATAAGCTGTTTCAGATAGTCGAATATAAGCTGGATATCTTCTCCGTGTGAGCTTACTTTTCCCTCCAGCTTTTCCAGTTGGCGCAATACATCCTGGTGTAAGGAAAACATTTCACGCATATGAGTAAAAATCCGGACAATCTGGATATTCATCGCAATAGCCCGGTCACTGTTTAATACACTGGCAAGCATTACCGCGCCGTGCTCCGAAAAAACATAAGGTAGCTGACTGGAAAATTTAAGCGTCATGAGGTGGTCGCAATTTGCGACCACCTCGGATTTCTCAGCCACTGTTA
>CBFHAF010000299.1:0-6131 GCA_965653435.1 uncultured Chitinophaga sp. | reverse complement strand
ATGTTATTGGTTTACAGGTTTTTCAGCCCTTTTAAATGAAGAGCAAATATAACGTTTTCAGCCCGTATTCAGAGGGTTTGGGGGCTATTTGTGAATAAAAAACAGGCACCTGCGGGTTTGATGCTTAAAACTATTTGCCATACCTTCGCGTCATCTCCGGTAAATGTTCTATATATCTTAAATTTGATATATACCAGCCGATCACAAATTGGCAAGCAATTTGTTTATAACCCTATGAAAATCACATCTTATTGTAGGAGGAACACAATGTCAGACCAGGCATGGGAAACCCCGGTTTTCTGAACATTCGCATGGCCTTTATTGTTTACTCCCTGTAGTTTTTAACCATTTTCTAGTGATATGAAGAATATTCTATTGTTTGGCGCCGGCAAATCAGCAACCGTGCTGATCGACTATTTGCTGGCCAACGCCCCTCGGCAGAAGTGGCATATTACGGTGGCAGACAGTGACCTGATGCTGATCAAATCCAAGATCGGCAAGTCGTACTACGCCACCCCCGCCGCTTTTGACATCAAAGACCAGGCAGCCCGCCAGCAGCTTATCCAGGAAACCGACCTCGTCATCTCGCTTCTCCCCCCCACGCTGCATATCGTTGTTGCCAAAGACTGCCTGCAGTTCGGCAAGAACCTCCTTACCGCTTCCTATATAGACCCCGAGATACGCAAGCTCGAAAAGGATATCAAAAAGGCCGGCCTACTCTTCATGTACGAAATGGGGCTGGACCCGGGGATCGATCATATGTCCGCCATGAAGCTCATCCATTCCATCGAAAAGAAAGGCGGGCAGATCTACTGTTTCAAATCCTATTGCGGGGGCCTCGTTTCCCCCGAAAGCAACGATAACCCCTGGCAGTACAAGATCTCCTGGAATTCCCGGAATATCGTACTGGCAGGCATTTCAGGCGCCACTTACAAAGAGAAGGGAAAGGTGAAGGAAGTGGATTACCAGCAGCTGTTCGACCAGAACAAGACCGTGCAGATCCCCGGCCTGGGCAAGCTCGCTTATTACCCTAACCGTGATTCGCTCAGCTATGTGGATGTATACAACCTCGGCAACATCCCCACTTTCATGCGCGCCACGCTGCGCTACCCGGACTTCTGCGAGGGCTGGAACGCGCTCATCAAGCTGGGCCTTACGGACGATTCGAAGAAACAGCAGACGAACAACATGCCCTATTTCACCTGGGCTTCCCAGAACATCCCGGTGGACGCGAACCTGAGCCATGAGGAGAACGTGGCGAATTTCCTGGGGGTGAGCAGCAAGAGCAAACTGCTGCGCCAGCTTAAATTTCTCGGCATTCTGAACGGGGAATTGATTAACTTAGGAGAACAAACCAATGCGGGCGTACTGCAGCATGTGCTCGATACAAAGCTCAAAATGGAACCATCGGACAAGGATATGATCGTCATGCTGCACGAGATCGAATTCGAACGCCGGAACATGGGCACCAAGCTTCACAGTTATATGATCGTCCAGGGAGAAGATAATCTCCGCACGGCCATGGCCAAAACGGTCGGCCTTCCGCTGGGCATCATGGCCAAGCTGGTCTTATCCGGCAACCTGGAATTAACAGGCTTACACATCCCCGTAATGCCCGAAGTATACAATCCTGTACTGAGGGAGCTCGAGGAACACGATATCAGGTTTGAAGAGAGTTTCGAATAAGAAGATATTTTTCCTATGGTAAACTCCGTCTTGTAATGAGATTGAACATGTGAATGAACGCGCCGCCCCGGCTGAAACGGGGCGGCTTTTTTTATTTCTTCAGCATATCCAGCAGCTCCCCCACGCCTTCCGTAGCGGGCTTTTCGATCAGGTGGTAGCCGCTCCCCTTCACCGGCGGTATCTTTTTATCGATGATGTATTTCGGTACGCCGGGGCGCAGGTAATCCACCAGGCCCGCCGCGGGATACACGTTCAGCGAAGTGCCGATCAGCACGAACAGGTCCGCCTGCACGATCTCCAGCACTGCGGGCTCTATCATGGTCACCGCTTCGCCGAACCATACCACATGCGGGCGGAACTGCCCGCCATCCGGCGCCAGCTCTCCCATTGCTATATCCCCTTCCACGGGGTACAGTTCGGTTTCATTCAGCACGCTGCGTTTTTTGAGGATCTCCCCATGCAGGTGCAGCACGCGCGAGCTGCCGGCACGCTCGTGCAGGTCGTCTATATTCTGGGTGATGATGCGCACGTCGTACCATTCTTCCAGCCGGGCAAGGCCGGTATGCGCACTGTTAGGCTGCGCAGCCATTACATCCTTGCGGCGCATATTGTAAAAATCCTGCACCAGCGAGGGATTCTTCTCCCAGCCCGTGGGGCTGGCCACTTCGTAAATGTCATACCCCTCCCACAGCCCGTCGCTGTCCCTGAAAGTACGGAGGCCGCTTTCCGCGCTGATGCCTGCGCCGGTGAGTACGATAAGCTTTGGTTTCATTGGTTGTTCGGCTTTCTACAATATTAAGCCAAAAAGCGAGGACTTAAAAACGCCTGCATGCGGGAAATGCACGGTGCGTGAAAAGGTATAACAAGCAAGGTTCCCTGTAAAACAAAACCCCGCATCGGCGGGGCTTTGCAGGCATCTATTTGGCGTTCGCCATTTCCATTATTTTTTCGAATTCCTCTGGTTTCACCGTGCCTACTGAAAGCCTGCCCAGCCTGATAAGGTCCATGTTCGCCAGGCTTTTTTCAGCTTTCATCTGCGCGAGGGTCACCGGCTTTTTCAGCTTTTTCAGCGGCGCAAGGTCCACGGCCAGCCATGCGGGATCCGGCGTGGTAGGGTCCTGGTAGGATTCTTTCACCACTTTCGCGATGCCTACTATCTCAAGCCCTTCGTTGCTGTGGTACCAAAGCACCTGGTCGCCTTTTTTCATGGCGCGCAGGTTGTTGCGGGCGGCGTAATTGCGCACGCCGTCCCAATGCGTTTTCCCGTCTGCAACAAATTGATCCCAGGAATATTTAAAAGGTTCGGATTTCACTAACCAGTATTGCATTGCCCGAAGTTTTTATCAGTTAGGTAGTAATGAAGCGCTGTGTTAAAGCCCATCCGGAAGCGCATGCAGCGGCGGTTCGGGATTGCGGAAGCTGCTTACCAGCCGCTGGCCAGCACGTCGGCGATGTGCATGATCTTAATGCTTTGCCCGTGCTTGCGGATATAACCATCCAGGTGCATCAGGCAGCTGAGGTCGGTGGAGATGAGGTAATCCGCCCCGCTGTCGCTGGCGTTATGTACTTTCTGCTCGCCCATGCCCAGTGAAATAGGTTTGTATTTCACTGCAAAGGTACCGCCGAACCCGCAGCATACTTCGCTGTCGTTCATCTCGCGCAGCTCCAGCCCTTTCACTTTTTCGAGCAGCTTGCGCGGGCCTTCCTTGATGCCGCATTCGCGCAGGGCGCCGCAGGCGTCGTGGTAAGTGCCTACGCCTTCGAGCGTGGCGCCGATGTCTGTCACATGCAGCACGTCCACCAGGAACTCGGTGAATTCGTAGAGGTTCTTGCGCAGCAGCTTTACATCGTTATGGGCGGCGGAGTTGTCGAACAGCTTGCCGTAGTAGTTGCGCACGAAACCGGTGCAGGAACCGCTGGGCGCAACGATATAATCGTATGTATGGAAGTCTTTGAGGAATTTGGTGGCCACCGAACGGCATTCGTCCTGGTAACCGGCATTGAATGCCGGCTGGCCGCAACAGGTCTGGTCTGTATTATAGCTCACGTTGCACCCCAGTTTTTCCAGCACTTTTACCATATTGAAAGCGGTTTCAGGAAAAAGCTGGTCCACGAAGCACGGTATGAAAAGGTGTACGTTCATCTGTCAGTATCAGTTTGGGTCAATAAGCATCAAAAATAAGGTGTTAAAGCATAACACGCAGATAGTTTGTTGCTGATTACAGATAGCTTTTTGAAAGTTGCCGCTGGAAGCTGATCATTTTGAGGGCGGTGAGCGCGCCTTCTTCGCCTTTGTGACCGTGTGCGCCGCCCAGGCGGTCCGTAGCCTGTTCCTGGTTATTCACGGTGAGTATGCCGAATATCACCGGCACGGGAAGCTCCAAATTCAGCTGCAATATGCCGTCTGTTACGGCTTTACATACGTAGTCGAAATGCGGCGTTTCCCCGCGGATCACGCAGCCGAAAGCGATAATGGCGCTGGGCTGGCTGCCGGTACCTTTGGATTGTTCCCATATCTGCCGGCATGCGAACGGCAGCTCGAAAGAGCCTGGCACCACCACCTTTTTGTGGTTCACCTTGTATTCATCCAGCGTGCGCTCTGCGCCTGCCACCAGTTCGTTGACTATAAAGTCATTCCATTCCGTATAAACAATAACAACACTGGCACCCTCCAGTTGAAGAATGCCAGCGTTGTTGAGTAAGGTCTGATTATGTATGGACATTTCGGTATTTATTTCACCACACCCAGTCTTGCCAGGTATTTATCCATCTGGCCACCTTCGGTAGACAGCGGGTATTTTTGTTTGATCTGCTGGTAGATCGCGATCGCGTCCTGCGGTTTGTTGCCTTTTTCAAGCGCCAGGCCTGCACGGAACAGGTACATGGGGCTCAGCAGTTCGTTTTCGTCCGCACCGGCTTTCTTGTAATAAGAAACGGCGTCGTCCACTTTGTTCAGCTCCATATAAGCGTCGCCGATCAGGCCGTTGGCCATGGACTGCACTACCAGGTCTTTGGAAGAGAAATCCTTCAGCATGTCGATGCCTTTCTGGAATTCGCCGAGCTTCACGTAACAAACGCCTGCGCCGTATTTCGCGAGGTTGCCTGCTTTGGTGTTGCCGTATTTATCGATCACCTGGAGAAAACCGTAGTTGTTGCCGTCGCCGTTCAGCGCCAGCTTGAAGGAATCTACCGCGAAGTTGTTCTGCGCGGCGAAGATGGCTTCCTGGGCTTTCTTTTCAGCGGGGGCTTTCACAAAACGGGTGTAACCGAAGTAACCGCCCACGATCACCACTACCGCCAGGATGGCGATGTTGATAACGTTCTTGTTCTTTGAATAAAAGTCCTGCGCACGGTCCGCCGTTGCCTGCAGGTCGAAATCCTGGTTTTGGGCAGCTGCTGCCGGTTGTTTGGTGTGTGGTTTATTTTCTGACATTGTTGTAGTTGAATATTTGATAGGTGGACAGGGAATTAGTCGACGATGAAAGGATAATCCTGCTGGATGTACACATCTTTCAGCAGTTCATCGTCAGACGGCCAGGGGCTTTCTTCAGCGAACTTCACTGATTCTTCCACCTCGTTCTTCACTCTTTCGTTGATCGCTTCCAGTTCTGCGTCGTTGATCCACTTGTTTTTCTGCAGGGTGTTGAGCACCAGCGTAAGCGGGTCCCTTTCTTTATATTCTTCCACCTCTTCTTTCGTGCGGTATTTGGCGGGGTCGCTCATGGAGTGGCCGCGGTAGCGGTAGGTCTTGATCTCGAGGAGGGTCGGGCCGCCGTTCTCACGTGCGCGGTTGATGGCCCTTTCGATGCCTTCGTGAACAGCTTCGCAGCTCATGCCGTCGATAGAGTCGGCAGGCATTTCGTAAGCGTCTGCCAGTTTGTAGATATCGAGTACGTTGGAAGTACGTTCAACGGAGGTGCCCATGGCGTAGTGGTTGTTCTCGCAGATGAATACCACGGGAAGTTTCCACAGCATAGCCATGTTGAAGGTTTCGTGCAGCATACCCTGGCGGGCGGCGCCGTCGCCGAAGAAGCAGAGCACAGCGTTCTGCGTGCCCAGGTATTGCTCGGCAAAAGCCAGGCCTGCGCCGGTGCCGATCTGCGCGCCTACGATACCGTGGCCGCCGAAGAAACCGAGCTCTTTCGAGAAAAAGTGCATGGAACCGCCTTTGCCTTTGGAGCAGCCGGTGGCTTTACCATACAGTTCCGCCATACATTCCTTCGCAGAAATGCCTTTGGCGATCGCCAGCGCGTGGTCGCGGTAGGCGGTGATGAATTTATCGCCGGGTTTGGTAGCCGTCATCGCAGCTGCCGCAATCGCTTCCTGTCCAATGTAAAGGTGGCAGAACCCACGTATCTTTTGCATACCGTACAGTTGCCCAGCTTTCTCTTCAAAGCGGCGCAGTAACAGCATCAATTCGTACCAGTATAGATAAGTCTCTTTGG
>CBFHAF010000298.1:0-6135 GCA_965653435.1 uncultured Chitinophaga sp. | reverse complement strand
GTTTTAGTTCGTCGCCACATTTTTTACATTGACTTGATAATGCAAAGGTCGTGTCATTTTCCCAATTGTCAAAATTCTACAAGTTAAATTTTTGCTAAGCAGGTTTAGATTTTTGTAGAACTTGTATATCGTTTTTTCAGCATCTATTCTTTTTATCACCTTTGCGTCCCGATTACACAGTAAAAATAGCTATAAAAATCAAATTACAAAACTCTATTTCTAAAAATTCAAGTCTTTTGCTTCAAAAAAAGTCGTATATAATTATTTGTAATGCGAATTCGTTGTATTGACAAGCATTCCAGCCTCCAATTTTGAAAACATGATTTTTGTCAGGTTTTGAAAGGGTAATGTTTTTTTAACACTATTTTAAAACTTTTTACCGGGTTTATTGTACGCGGCCAGGGTAAACTTCCAGCGCTTTTGCCAGGCATTCCATCGCTTTAGCAATATTTTCGCGGTTTAAAACGTATGCAAGCCTTACTTCCTGCTTCCCGAGACCGGGAGTAGCGTAAAAACCCGTTGCAGGAGCCAGCATCACCGTTTGCCCTTCATGTGAAAAGGCCTCCAGCAGCCATTGGCAGAATTTATCGGAGTCATCTATCGGAAGGCGCGCCATTGCGTAGAAAGCACCGCCCGGATTGGGGCAGAACACGCCGGGGATCTTATTCAGCAGGCTCACCAGCAGGTCGCGGCGGCTCTGGTATTCGTCCTTGATCTCGTCGAAATAGTCATCAGGCAGGTCTACAGCGGCTTCCGCGGCAATCTGTGCAAAGCTGGGAGGGCTCAGCCTGGCCTGCGCGAACTTCATCACGGCATCCAGGATAGTCCTGTTGTGGGTTACCACCGCGCCGATCCTTGCACCGCATGCGCTGTACCTTTTGGAAATGGTGTCGAACACTACCACGTTATTATCCAGGCCGCTGAGGTTCAATGCGGAAATGTTCTCCCCGTCGTATGAGAACTCACGGTAGGCTTCGTCGGAGAACAGGAACAGGTTGTGTTTCAGGCAGATGTCCTTCAGCACTTCCATTTCAGCGCGGCTGTAGAGGTAGCCGGTAGGGTTGTTGGGGTTGCAGATCAGGATGGCCTTGGTTTTCGGCGTGATCAGCTTTTCAAAATCGCCGATCGGGGGCAGTGCAAAGCCTGATTCGATGCCGGAAGTAACGGGCACGACCTTCACCTCCGCTTCAACAGCAAAACCGTTGTAATTGGCGTAAAAAGGCTCGGGAACGATCACTTCGTCGCCCGGGTCCAGGCAGGCCATAAAACCGAACAGGATCGCCTCGGAGCCGCCTGTGGTCACAATGATCTCGGTATGGTCCACCGTGATGTCAAACTTCTTGTAATAACCGGTCAGCTTGCGGCGGTAGCTTTCGTTGCCGGCGCTGTGACTGTATTCAAGGATTTTGAAGTCGGAGTTCCGTACTGCGTCCAGCACGGGTTTCGGGGTTTCGATGTCTGGTTGGCCGATGTTAAGGTGGTAAACCGTAACCCCTTTCTTTTTAGCGGCTTCCGCATAGGGAACCAGCTTTCGGATCGGAGAAGGCGGCATAAGTTGTCCACGTTCGCTGATGTTAGGCATTTTGCTGTCTTTTTTTGCGTTGCAAAGTTAAGGGAATGAAATGTTCTATAACAAAAAGGCCCCCCGATTATTGATCGGGAGGCCATTATGCAGAATTACTGTTTGCTTTAATTCTCTACTGTACCGGTGAGGAACAGTTCTTTTTCCTGGTCTATCCCTTTGAGCTTTACATATACCGTTTTCATCGGTTTGCCCACCTGGTTGGCACTGTAGGTCGCGCTGATCACGCCGGATTTGCCAGGCAGGATAGGCTCAACGGTCCATTTCGGAACGGTGCAGCCGCAGCTGGGTTTCGCAGATTCGATCAACACGGGCTCTTTGGAAATATTGGTGAATTCAAAAGTTACGGTAACGGGTTTGTTGTACTTGGTTTTCCCGAAATCAACGGTTTCCTTTTTGAATTTCAGCTTGGCGTCCACCGCGTTAGCAGCGCCGCCACCCTGAGCCTGTGCCCACACAGCGGTGGTTACCAGTAAAGTCGCAAATAGGGATACGATAAACTTTTTCATGTTTCAATTGGGTTTTAAAACGATTGGTTAAAACGTGACGTTCTTTCCAGTTTCCAAAATCAAATTTACGGCCAAAAATTGATCCGTACATATCAAGATATTAAAAATTTCTTAAAAATTAATTATTACCGGTTTCCGGGAGGCATTTACCCATTCATCAATTTCCCCTACATTTGTGCTTTAACACGGACGGCATGATCGAAAACAACGAATTAGCTATGAATTTGCAAAGCCAGTTATCATTTGAAGAGTTCCGGAAAGAGGTGCTGAATGATTTCCGACTGGCTTGCATCAGCAGGGAAGTAAGCCTGCTGGGCCGCCGGGAGGTACTTACCGGCAAGGCCAAATTCGGCATCTTTGGCGATGGAAAGGAAGTGGCGCAGATCGCGATGGCCAAGTATTTCAAACCGGGCGATTTCCGTTCGGGTTATTACCGGGACCAGACTTTTGCCTTTGCCAGCGGCATCGCTACCGTGGAGCAATTTTTTTCACAGTTGTATGCGGATCCAAGCATAGAAAACGACCCGTTTTCCGCGGGGCGGCAGATGAATTCGCATTTTGCTACGCCTAATATCAATGCCAGCGGTGAATGGCTGAACCTCGCCTCGATGAAGAACACCGCGGCAGACATGGCGCCTACCGCCGCCCAGATGCCCCGGGCGCTGGGCCTGGCCTATGCTTCCAAGCTCTTCCGTGAAGTGCCTGAGCTGAAGGAATACCAGCATCTTTCCCATGAAGGCAACGAAGTTTGTTTCGCTACTATCGGCGACGCCTCTACGAGCGAAGGTCATTTCTGGGAAACCATCAATGCCGCCGGCGTATTGCAGGTGCCTCTTGCCGTTTTCGTGTGGGACGATGGCTACGGTATTTCCGTCCCCAGAAAATATCAAACCACCAAAGGCTCTATCAGCGCGGCTTTGGAAGGGTTCCGCAAAACAGAGGGCAGCAACGGTTTCGAAATATATAATGTGAAAGGATGGGACTACGCAGGTATGTGCGAAGCTTTCGAAGAAGGCATCCGCAAAGCCCGTGAAACCCACGTGCCTGTGCTTTTCCACGTGGAGGAGATCACGCAGCCGCAGGGCCATTCCACCTCAGGCTCCCACGAGCGTTATAAAAGCAAGGAACGCCTGGCATGGGAAAAAGAATTCGACTGTAACCTGAAGATGCGCCAGTGGCTGCTGGAGAACGCATTGGCAGATGAAAAGATACTGCAGCAGATTGAAGCCGAAGCTAAAACCATCGCGCAGGACGGCCGTAAAAAAGCCTGGGAAAAATACATCGCGCCTATCAAAGACCAGGTGCAGGATTTCCTCGGCCTCTGCCAGCAGATCGTGGATGAAGGCCGCGGGGAAATTGAGTATGTGAACAGTGTGATGCAGGAACTGTCCGCCAACCGCGAACCGCAGCGGAGAGACATCCTGAAAGGCGCCGCAGGCATACTTTTCCGCCACCCGCGTAATTTCTCAGGCGCGCTGAATGAAATGCAGCTGTATTACGACAACAAGCTGCTGCTTGAAAAAGAAAATTACAACACCTATACATACGCCGCAGGGCCCAACTCCGCGCTGAACGTGGAGGAAGTGCCCGCCATCTATGCTGATGACGCGCCGGTTATGAACGGTTACGAAGTGCTGAACAGGTACTTCGACCAACTGTTCTCCCACCACCCGCTGGTATTCGCCTTCGGGGAAGATGTGGGAAAGATCGGCGATGTGAACCAGGGCTTTGCCGGGCTTCAGCAGAAACACGGAAAGCTGCGCATCGGCGATACCGGCATCCGCGAGCTCACCATCATGGGGCAGGGGATAGGCATGGCTTTGAGAGGCCTGCGCCCGATAGCGGAGATCCAGTACCTGGATTACCTGCTGTATGGCCTGCAGCCTCTGAGCGACGATGTGGCTTCATTGCAATACCGCACCAAAGGCACGCAGTTCTGCCCGATCATCGTACGTACGCGCGGGCACAGGCTGGAAGGCATCTGGCATTCCGGTTCGCCCATGGGCATGATCATCAACTCCCTACGCGGGATGCACGTGTGTGTGCCCCGCAATATGGTGCAGGCAGCGGGCATGTACAATACCTTATTGCAGGCGCATGAACCGGCGATCGTGATCGAATCGCTGAACGGGTACCGTTTGAAAGAAAAACTGCCGGAGAACCTCAGCAGCTTCACCGTGCCCCTGGGCATCCCCGAAGTGCTGCACAGCGGGTCCGACATAACGATCGTTTCTTACGGGTCCACCCTGCGGATCATTGAGGAGGCCATGCAAATTCTTGCGATACAGGGCATTTCCTGCGAGCTGATCGATGTGCAGACCCTGCTGCCGTTCGACATTGAGCATTCTATCCTCGATTCGCTGAAGAAAACAAACCGCATACTTTTTGTGGATGAAGACGTACCGGGCGGCGGAACTGCATATATGTACCAGCAGGTGATGGAAACCCAGGGCGGCTATCGCTGGCTGGACGTGGCTCCCCGCACGCTCGCGGCACAGCCGCACAGGCCTGCATACGGAACCGACGGGGATTATTTCTCCAAACCGAATGTGGAAGATGTGGTAAAAGTTGTAATGGAAATGATCAGGGAGTAGCCTCCTGCATATATTTTTTATGATGGCAGCGCCCCCTGTAGGTTATACAGGGGGCGTGATTTTTTAACAAGCGCTTCAATTTGAATGTTATTATACCAGGCATATGGAATACAAGGATTATTATAAAATACTGGGCGTAGATAAAAAAGCGAGCGCCGCCGATATCAAGAAGGCGTATCGTAAACTGGCCGTGAAATACCACCCGGACAAGAACCCGGACGATAAGCTGGCGGAGGAAAAGTTCAAGGAGCTGAATGAGGCATACGAAGTATTGGGCGACGAGGAGAAGCGGAAAAAGTATGATGAATTCGGCGAGAACTGGAAATATTACGAACAGGCCGGCCAGAACGGAGGGGATTTTGATTGGAACCGCTGGAGGGCATCGCAGGGTGGGCGGCAACAGCAGCAATATGAGGATATGGAAGGAATGTTTGGCGACAGCGGGCAGTTTTCCGATTTCTTCGAGCATCTTTTCGGCGGCGGTTTTCGCAGCCGCGCACAGCAGGGAAGGCCGAGGAGCCGCCGTGGCGGCGATCTCCAGGCAACCATGCAGGTGAGCCTGGAAGATGTGTACCTGGGTGTTACGCGGCAGATCGAAGTGAACGGCCAGAAGCTGAACCTGAAAATAAAACCCGGTACTTACAACGGGCAGGTATTGCGGCTAAAGGGAAAGGGCCGTCCGGGGCAGAACGGCGCCGAGGCAGGCGACCTGCTGATAGAGGTGGAAATTGCGCCGGATGCGCGTTATGAGCTGAAAGGGAAAGATATTTATATGGATGTTCCGCTGGACATGTATACAGCAGTGCTGGGCGGTAAATTGCAGGTGGCAGTGCCCGGTACGCCGCTGCAGCTGACAGTTCCGGCGGGCACGGACAGCGGACGGCTGTTCCGCCTGAAAGGCAAGGGGCTTCCCGCGCCGGAAGGCGGCAGGGACCTGCCGGGCGACCTGTATGTGAAGGTGATGATCGCGGTACCGAAGAATCTGAGCGAGCAGGAGAAGGAGCTGTTTGCGCGGCTGGCGGAGATGAGAAAGTAACCTGAAAATCTTACGCATATGTTACAGACCATCGATTACCTGGATGAGATCCTGGAGCGGCAGCACCGGGCGGCGGCTGAGATGGCGCCGGAATTTTATGCAAGCGAGTTGCTGGAGGCGCTGGGCTACCGGCCGGGCGAGGCTTCAGAGGCAATGGGGCGGGCGATGCGGGCTTGCGCAGCGTTGCATATCCCCGTGGAGCTGAATTTCAGGCGAACGTATTGTTGCAATGAAGGCGGGATGGTGGAGGATTGGTTATTAAGCGGGCTGGCGGGTTATTTCCTGGTGGTGAATTGTGATCCGCGGCATCCGGCGGTGGCGAGGGCACAGTTGCTCCTGCTCAACAAACGTTATTCATTCTGATCTGTATAATGTTGTATATCAATAAATTGTTTGTTCATTTTTACTGTAGAT
>CBFHAF010000297.1:0-6159 GCA_965653435.1 uncultured Chitinophaga sp. | reverse complement strand
AATTCAAATATAATGCAGGCCTGTGTTCCTGCAAAGGAAATTTTAAAATCGCCATTTGCGCATTGGGGCTGAGGAATTTGTAATTATCTTGCGCCCATGTCACATATCGCGATCACCATATCCGCGCCTTCCGAAATAAAAGATATACTGATTGCCCAGCTGGCAGACGTTGGGTACGAAGGGTTTGAAGAAGCGGGAGAGCAGCTCATCGCCTACATCCCCGCAGAGCAGTTCGATGAGAATGTCATTACCGGCATGCTCGGTTCCCACGGGCTGGACTATACGAAAGAGACCATAGCGCAGGCTAACTGGAACGCCGTCTGGGAGAGCAATTTCCAGCCTGTGCTGGTAGGCTCGTTCTGCGGTATCCGCGCCGGTTTCCATGATTCCCTGCAGGGGCAGGCAGAGCATGAGATCGTGATCACGCCGAAAATGTCTTTCGGCACCGGCCACCATGCCACCACCTATTCAGTGATCAGGCTGATGGAGGAGACCGGTTTCAAGGGCAAACGCGTATTCGATTTCGGCACCGGCACCGGCATCCTGGCGATACTGGCAGACAAGCTGGGCGCGGCGCATACCGATGCGATCGACAACGACAGCTGGGCGGTAGACAATGCGCTGGAAAACGCCGAAACCAACAAGGCGGCGGTGCGCATCTGGAAAGAGGAGCAGCTGGATACGCTGGAAGCGGGCAGCTATGATATCGTGCTGGCCAATATCAACCGTAATATATTGCTGGCCAACATGAAGAACATGAAAAGAATTCTCAAAAATCACGGAATATTGATTTTGAGTGGTATATTGCAGGAAGACGAACCTGCAATTGTTAAGGCCGCCGGGGAAAATGGACTAGCCCTGGAAAAGAAGGCGGAGAAGGAGCACTGGCTGGCACTTTCATTTAAAGCCAGCTAATATCGAAAAAATTATATATTTTAATTGCTGATTTACGAGTAATTGTCTTAACATTGCTGTTAAATTTGTGTCCGTTTTGTATCCTTATTAACACTTAATTTACTATCTTAGCAACTCTAACTTATTGTGATGACAGAATTATTGCTTTTAATCGGCGCCTATATGATAGGCTCTTTTGCCACTGCCGTCTGGGTAAGCAAGGGAGTTTACGGTATCGATATCCGCGAGCATGGTTCCGGTAACGCCGGCGCCACGAACACATTCAGGGTGCTTGGCCCCAAAGCCGGTACTTTTGTGATGCTGGTGGATATGGTGAAGGGCGTTCTTGCAGTGAGGCTTTCCTATCTCATTCCGGCCTATGATTCACCTGAACAATTGATCAATTTACAGGTGGGCCTTGGCCTGGCAACCGTAGTTGGCCACATCTTCCCGATATGGGCCAATTTCCGCGGGGGGAAAGGTATTGCCACCCTCTTCGGCATGGTGCTGGCCATCCAGCCGCTCGTAGCCCTGTGCTGCGTGGGCGTGTTCCTCATGATCCTTTTCCTGACCAGATATGTTTCGCTGAGCTCCATCATAGCCAGCATCGCTTTCCCTGTACTGATCCTCTTTATTTTCAGGGAGCAGGAGGTGTTTTACCGGATCTTTGCCATAGCAGTGGCTTTGATGGTGGTACTCACCCACCAGAAGAACATCGTACGGCTTTTCCGGGGAAACGAATCCAAAGTTCCCATCTTCAAGAACCGTAAAGGCAAAGACGGGGAGAATAACCCGACTTACTAAGAGGCGCTGTCCTTTTTCCTGTTGTTCAAATCCGGCACAACGATTGCACTATTTCCGGAAAGTGGTAAATTCGCCGCAGCGATCAGCGTTGTGCGCTGGTTAGCGGAACCATCTATTCTTCTAAATATTAACCGATGAAAAAAGTCGCATTGTTATTCATTGCCGGGTCGGGGCTGCTGTACGCTTGTTCGAGAGTGCCCATTACCGGAAGAAGCCAGTTAAACCTCATTCCCGAAGCCACTATGCAGAGCATGGCGGTGCAGGAATACCAGTCTTTCCTCTCCCAGAACAAGGCGATATCACCTAATTCCAGCAAAGATGCTGAGATGGTGCAGCGTGTTGGCGGCCGTATTGCACGCGCCGTAACCACCTACATGAACCAGCAGGGACTGGGCAACGACGTTGCCAGTTACAAATGGGAGTTCAACCTGGTGAACGACAAGGCGGTGAACGCCTGGTGCATGCCCGGCGGTAAAGTGGTGGTGTATACCGGCCTGCTGCCCGTAACGCAGAACGAAACTGCGCTGGCCGTAGTAATGGGGCATGAGGTGGCGCATGCCATCGCCCGCCATGGTAACGAAAGGATGAGCCAGGGTCTGGTTGCCCAGGGCATCCAGGTTGCCGGGGCGGTAGCGCTCAACAAGAACCCGCAGGCGCAGAACGTGTTCATGCAGGCGGTGGGTATCGGCGGGCCGCTTGGTCTCATGGCCTATGGCCGCCAGAACGAGCTGGAGGCGGATCACCTTGGCCTGATATTCATGGCCATGGCCGGCTACAACCCGCAGGAAGCCGTTCCTTTCTGGACGCGCATGGCTAACGCCGGCGGCGGGCAGAAACCACCGGAGCTGCTCAGCACCCACCCCAGCGACGAACGCCGCATCCAGCAGCTGCAAAAGCTCATGCCGGAAGCAATGAAATATTATTCTACGCAGAGATAATCCTTAGGGACTGTAACAGTAACCAGTATACAGTTGCGATCCTGCAACTAAGAAAAAAGGGGCTGCTTTCAAACGAAAGCAGCCCCTTTCTTTTTTATGGGAAGTTTTATTCCAGTATCTGTGAGAGGTTCATCAGCTCATCGTACTTGTACTGTTCCTTGTCGTTGCGGAAACATTTCGCCATTTCTTCCATTAAGAACTGAATGATGCGCTGGTTGCTCTGCGGTTTGTAATATGCAGGCAGGGCCGGCACGTTCACGCGTTTGAAATACGTTTCCACATCCTGCTGGGTATAGATCTGCCCCTGGATGGGATCGATGAAAAAGAGGATGCGGTAATCGCCCGGGTCTGCCGGCTCGGTGAAATCGTAGAACGTATCGAAGTAAGCGAGAATGAACTGGCGCGGGATGTTGACGGCGTATACCGGCAGGTCGAGCATGGCGCAGAGGGACTGGTAGATGATGCCGTTGGTAACGGGGTTCCCTTTTTTGCCTTCGATCACCTGGTTGATGAAGAACTGGTTCTTGCGCTGGTAAGATACCTCTTCGCCCTTCAGCCCGAAATAATTATAGATCATGCTGTTGAGCACGTTGATCTGCTCCAGCGGCGTGAGGTAATTATTCAGCTCCAGCCATATGTTGCGTTTGATGCGGTCTATCTCGGTGTTCACCTGTGTGGCGGACAGATCGGGGTATTGGTACCTGGCGGCCAGAATGGCGCCCTGCATCAGCTCCTGCGACCCGTTCTTCCCCCAGATGCGCACAGCCTCCTGAAGGTCCTGGTAATGCACGCGGTGAATGAGCAGCTCTATCCTTTCCTGGATGGATTCGTCATAGGTCGTTTCCCAGAGATGCTCCAGGTTGGGAATGATATCTTTCCCGAAAAGGAGGATCTTGCTGGCCACGGTATCAAATACTTCCTGGTCAGGATCGTCCAGCAAATGGAACAACGCGTTTATTTCCCTCGTTTCGTGCAATGGATTCAGTTAGGTTTACTGATGATCAATTTACGACTGTAACCTGATAATCAACGTTTGAAATTCTTCAAATAATTGTTTATATTCTTCTACTAAGCTTTCTTTTTGCGGGGAGGCGCCTTTTTCTTCGGCGGGTTGGCTTTCAGCTCCTCTATGATGGCTTTGGCTTCTTCCACTGTCAGGTCTGCCGCAGTTTCCTGCTTGTCTTTCGGCAGCTTGTAATTCCGCAGGCCCACTTTCAGATAAGGACCATACGGGCCTCTCAGCACCTGTATCTTTTCCTTCTCGAACACCTTGATGGTACGCTCGTCTTTTGCCGTGCGTTTTTCCACGATCAGCGGCGCCACTTCTTCCAGCTCAACGGTATACGGGTCCATTTCCTTTTTGAGGGAATAGAATTTTTTATCGTGCTGTGCATAAGGGCCGAACCGGCCGATGTTCACCGTTACGTCGGTGCCTTCAAACAGGCCCAGGTTACGGGGCAGGCGGAACAGGTCCATGGCTTCTTCCATGGAAATGGTCTCGATGCTCTGCGTTTGTTTGAGCTTGGCGAAGCGCGGTTTCTCTTCATCTTCCACGGTGCCGATCTGCACCATCGGCCCAAAGCGGCCCATGCGTGCGCTTACGGGCTTGCCGGTGGCAGGGTCCTGGCCCAGCAGGCGTTCGCCTTTCACGCGCTCGGCTTTTTCCAGGGTTTCTTCCACGTTCTGGTGGAAAGGATCATAGAAGTCATGGAGCATGTTGTTCCATTTCTTCTTGCCATTGGCTATTTCGTCGAACTCTTCTTCGATCTTGGCGGTGAACCCGTAGTCCATTACACGTTCGAAGTATTGTTTCAGGAAGTCCGTCACCAGCATGCCGAGGTCCGTCGGGAACAGCTTGGACTTTTCAGCGCCGGTGTTCTCCTGCTCGGTCACTTTGCTGATCTTGTCGTCTTTCAGGCTGAGGATGCGGAAGTCCCTTTTCACGCCTTCTTTATCGCGTTTCTCCACGTACCCGCGTTTTTGGATGGTGGTGATGGTGGGCGCGTAGGTAGACGGGCGGCCGATGCCCAGCTCTTCCAGCTTCTTTACGAGGCTCGCTTCCGTGTAGCGGGGGGCTGCACGGGTAAAGCGTTCGGTGGCTTTCATCTCCTTCAGGTCCAGCACCTGTTTCACCGTAAGCGGCGGCAGCACGCCTTCCTGCTCTTCGTCGCTTTCATCTTCCTCGTCGCGGCTTTCCATGTATACTTTCAGGAACCCGTCGAACTTCAGCACTTCGCCGCTGGCGGTCAGCTCCTCGTTGTTGGTGGAGATGCCGATCTTGGCGATGGTCTTTTCCAGTTCCGCATCCGCCATCTGGCTGGCGATGGTGCGTTTCCAGATCAGCTCGTACAGGCGTTTGAGGTCGGAATCGTCTACCGTGGAGTTCTCCATATAGGTAGGGCGTATGGCCTCGTGCGCTTCCTGCGCGCTTTCGTTCTTATTCTTGTACTTACGGCTCTGGAAGTACCGTTCGCCGTAATTGGTGTTGATCGCTTTGCTGATATCCGCCATCGCCGTGTCGGACAGGTTCACGGAGTCTGTACGCATATAGGTGATCTGCCCGCTTTCATACAGCTTTTGCGCCAGCAGCATGGTTTTGGACACGCTGTAGCCCAGCTTTCGGCTGGCTTCCTGCTGAAGGGTAGAGGTGGTGAACGGTGCGGCGGGCGATTTTTTGCCCGGCTTCACCGTGATATCTTTTACCGTATAGGCGGCGCCGATACACTGTTGCAGGAACTTTTCGGCGTCTTCGGCGGTTTTGAAACGGGAGGGGCCTTCTGCCTTGAAGGTGATAGTGCGGCCCTGGATGTCTTTGGCCAGGAAGAACGCTTCCACCTTAAAGCTGCTGGTGGCGGCAAAGGAGTTGATCTCACGCTCGCGCTCAACGATCAGCCTTACTGCTACTGACTGTACGCGGCCGGCGGAAAGCGAATTACGCATGCTCATCTTTCTCCACAGCACCGGGCTCAGTTCGAAACCTACGATACGGTCCAGGATGCGCCGGGCCTGCTGGGCGTTCACAAGGTTCATATCAAGCAGGCGGGGTTCCTGTACGGCTCTTTCGATGGCAGGTTTGGTAATTTCGTGAAAAACAATGCGTTTGGTGGTTTTCGGGTCCAGGCCCAATACCTCGGCGAGGTGCCAGGATATGGCTTCCCCTTCCCGGTCCTCATCCGTTGCCAGCCAAACCTCGTCGGAGTCTTTCGCTACTTTTTTGAGTTCCTTTACAACTTTTTCCTTGTCTTCCGGTATTATATACTTGGGTTTAAAGTTGTTCTGGATGTCGATACCCATATCGTCCTTTTCAAGGTCGCGGATATGACCGAAACAAGATTTAACCTCAAAGTCTTTACCTAGTATTTTTTCGATAGTTTTTGCCTTTGCCGGGGACTCAACAATCACGAGATTTTTAGCCATGAACGCCTGCTTTTATTTCGATAATTACGCAAAAATTTGCACAAAAGTTATAAATCCGATTTGTGCAAGTATATAAAAGTAGGTTGATATAAAAAATAGAATCAGT
>CBFHAF010000296.1:0-6160 GCA_965653435.1 uncultured Chitinophaga sp. | reverse complement strand
TCCCAGGCGGAGTGCACCGCTATAAATTACATTCAAAACTTACCTCTATGAAAAAGATCATTGCTGCCGTTAACGCACTTAGTTTTTCAGAACAGGAACTGAATAGTTATAAATATATTGCGGACAAAGCCCGGGGAAACTTAACCATCTTATTCCTCGAAGACCTGGCGGGGGAGTCCGTCCTGCAACCTGCCGTAGAAGCCGGGTACGACACAATATACACCGAGAGCATCAGGGCGCGGAAAGAAAAAGCGGAAGCGAACAGGAAAAAGCTGCTCCGTTATTTCCAGGACGATTGCCTGGACGTTACCGTACGGAGCCTGGCCGGGGTCCCGGAAAACGAGGTGATCAACGAAAGCCGTTTTGCGGACCTTCTACTGATCAGGAACACCACTTCTTTCAGCATGTGGCAGGACTCCAACCCGCCCCGGTTCATCAGGGAAATGCTGGCGGACGCCCAGTGCCCCGTGATGATTCTCCCTGAAACGACCCATTACCTGCAGGAGATCATCTTCACCTACAACGGCACTTTTTCTTCAATGTATGCCATCCGCCAGTTTACCCAGCTGTTCGACGGCCTCAGCGAAACGCCGGTCAAAGTTGTGCATATCGTGGAAGACGAAGATAAAAAGATCCCTAACGGCAGGCTGCTCAAAGAATACCTCGGCCACCACTACGAAGAAGTGACATACCAGTCGCGCGAAGGCGTACCGTCCGGGGAGCTGATGGCCCTTACGCTGCATAGTACGAACAGTGTGATCACTTTCGGCGCATACGGAAGAAGCGCGGCCTCCCGGTTCTTTCACCGCAGCGATGCGGACTGCCTGCTGCGCACTACCAATATCCCGATTTTTATCACCCATCCTTAAACCGCGCATAATGAAAGGAATAATTGTCTATAAGGGAAAATACGGCGCAACGCTGCAATATGCCATCTGGCTGGGTGCTGAGCTGAACCTGCAGATACTGAAGACAGACTATGCGGACGCACAGAAAATTGCCGCGGCCGACTATGTGATCATCGGTACCAGCGTTTATATCGGGAAGCTGCAGGCCGCTTCCTGGCTGAAAAGGAACGAGGAGATACTGAAGAACAAAAAGCTGGTATTTTTTGTAGTGGCGGGAACGCCGCCGGATGAAACGGCCAAGCTGAATGCATACTTCACCCAGGGAGTGCCGGAAGCGCTGCGCCGCAACGTTACCTGCCATTTCCTGCCCGGCAGCCTGCAGTTCAGCTGCTTGTCGCTGATGGATAAGATTTTGCTCCGCATGGGCGCGCGCCTGGCTGCAATGAGAGGGGAGAAGATAGACCAGCGCGATTATAACGGCGTCAGCAAAGAAAAATTAATACCGGTATTGAAAGAAGCCCGTTCGCTTGCAGGCGGCCCGGTACTCATTCAATAAAAAAACCGAAAGCCATGAAAATATTTATCACTGAAGAATACCTTATCCGCGGCATCCAGGATGAATTCCGCATCCGCTACCCGCACCTCAGGCTGGAGTTCTATAAAAACCCCCATGGCCTTTTTGAAGGTTGCCCGCCGAAAGATAAGCTGGCGCCTGATACGCACATCGATGAGGTACGCGATATCCATTCCGCCGCCTGGATAGACGTCGGGGAATTCGTGACTGTTGCCGAGCTGGAACACCAGTTTGCCCATCTGCTGGGCCTCAGCGCGCAGGTATTCAGGAAATCCGGCAACCTGTGGCTGGAAACCACCGCAACGGACGGAAGCACCCTGGGCGAGCTGGAAGCCCTGGGCGCGGAGAGCAGCCCGCCAAGGGAAATCCCGGAAACTGATCTAAACGAACAACTATGAAAATGACCCTTCTTACGATTGCAGTTGCCATAGCGGTCTCAGGCTGTTATTCCACCCACCTTACCGGTTACTGGCGTTCGCCGCGGCCCTCGCAGCACTCATACAAAAAGGTGCTCGTGCTTGGCATGATGCCCGACTCCGTAATGCGGCAGCGCATGGAAGCCCATGTGGCGGGAGACCTGACAGACGACGGCATCCCGGCGCTCACTTCGTTCCAGGGCTTTGATGCATTCAAATACCTGGAAACGGAAGACAAGAACGTGATGGAACAGTTCAAAATGAAAGGGATTGACGGGGTGCTGACCATTACGCTGGTGAACAAGTCGCTGGAAGGGTTCTTCCTGCCGGGAAGCCTGTACCATCTTCTTACCAACCAGTATTCCAGCGACTATTACAGGCTGTTTGCCCCGGAATATTATAAGGAAGGGATGCAATACGCCTGGGAAAGCAGCTTCTACGACGTGAAAGAAGGCAGCAGGATATTCGCCATTCAAACGGTCACTTTCGACCCCGCATCCGTGGAGGTGATGGCGCATGAATACGGGAAAGTGATATCGCGGCAGCTGCGCCAGCATAAAGTAATATCCCGGCCTGATTGAACCGGGATTTTTTTTAGAGGTGACTGATGAACAATGCCTTTGAAATATACTTCAGCATCGGGTCCGCATGGCTGGAGGAGAAGAAGGCAGACCAGCCGCTGCGGCCGTAAGCGCCCATTACGATAATGATATTCTCTTTGCCCAATACATATTCCAGCAATCCTATGCGGCTATTTTCCTTCAGGTCCCGGAACGACACATGGGAATAATGATAGTCAAGCCATGTCTTCAGTTTAGCATGCTCATCCGGGCTTATCGTAGTTTCGGCGCCGGCGGTAACTACTACCAGCGGCCTGTCTGCCAGCCCCGGAAACAAGCCGGCGAATTGCCTGATGGCATATACGGACGACGGGCTGCCGTCATAGGTGAACACGATCTCGTTGAGCCCGTCGAACCGCTCGGGCATCATCAATACCGGGCATTCCGACTGGGACAGGATATTGCGGATAAAAGAGGCTGGCAGCATTTGTGACGCTTCTCCCAGGCCCAATACGGGATCTATCAGCAGCAGGTCCGCATACCGGCATTCCAGCAGCATCCGCTCCAGTTGCTGGTCCGCGATCAATACCGAATCCTGGCGTATGCCCTGGGTCACGCAGATCTTCTCAAAATGATCCATGGTGCGCTGAATGCATTCCTGTTTTATTTCGTTCAGCGGCCTGCCTTCAGAAGCCTGCACACCGGCGCATACGATCTCTTCCCGCAGGAAGGCTGCCGCCCGCTGGCTTTGCGGTTCCCCTGCCAGGAAAACACCCGTCAGGCTGCTTTTATTAAGCTTGCATATAAATGCCGCAAAATCCATGGATCTCCCGTTTAGTTTATATGCATTGGTCAGAAAAAGTATCCTTTTCATATCTGTATTTTTGTAAAAGGTACGCCTGCCCATACCGCTATCCAATGACGGCCATCACGCGCGCTGATGACCGCTAAAGCGCCAGGGGCGGCGCCGGTCATTCATGCGCGGCCGGCGGAGTTGTAAGTTTATACCTGAATAAAATCGCAGCTATATGAAGAATATCCTGGCAGTGATCGACGGATCAAACTTTACCGAATCACAGCTGGACCCGGTCCAGTACATAACAAGGATCACGAAGGGAAGGCTCACCATCGCCTTCCTGGAGATCGTTCCCCCGCCGCTGCCCGTACTGATCCCCGCTATCGGCGACGCTATGTTCTACAGCAGCGAATCAGCCGAAGAGAATGCCCGGGAGAGATACAGGCAGATCGAAGAGAACGCTGGCAGGCTCCGGGCCGCCTGCGCTGCCAGGGGCATGGAAATCACGTTGCATACCTACACCGCCGGCGCCCTGGAATCCGTTATAAAGGAAAGCCGTTTTGCCGACCTGTTGCTGGTTGCGCATAATTTATCCGTCAGCGGGATCAGGGACAGCGAGCCGACCGGTTTTATCCAACAGTTGTTATCCGGCGCTGAATGCCCCGTGCTCACCTTGCCGGGCTCCATGCAGGTGATCAAAGAAGTAGTGCTTGCCTATAACGGCACGTATTCGTCCATGTACGCCATCCGGGCCTTGTTCCAGCTGTTCCCACTGCTGGCGCTGAGGAAAATTGAGGTGGTATATGTGGTGGAAAACGAGCAGGAGACTATCCCTGACATGCAGCTGCTCCGGCATTACCTGGACGGCATCTGCAGGAAAGTAACATACACGGTCGCCCAAGGCGACCCGTCAAAGAATATGCTGGTAAAGCTCAGGTATAAGCGGCATACGCTGATCACTTTCGGGGCTTACGGCAGGAGCAGGGCTTCCCGCTTTTTTAACAACAGCGCGGCGGACGATGTGCTGCAGCTGGACCATCTATACACATTCATTACCCATCACTGACCGTTATTCGCCCAGTACGATAAATTTGCGGTAGATCTTTTTGCGTTTCGCATTGTATTTAAGCACGGAGAATTTTTCGAGGTGTGCGAGCGCTTCTTCCGTACTGTCTGTAACCAGGATCAGGCGGAGGTCTTCGGGATCGATCATTTTTTCTGCGAGCATGTTCACAAGCATATGGGAAACCGGCTCCCAGTAAGATTTCCCCATCAGCACCACGGGGAAGTCCAGTATTTTCCGCGTCTGAATCAGCGTGAGCGCTTCGAAGAATTCATCCAGCGTACCGATGCCGCCGGGCATGATAACGAAGCCATAGGAATATTTGAACATCAGTACTTTCCTGACAAAGAAGAAGCGGCAATTAAAATGTACGTTCAGCCATGGGTTGGGCCGTTGTTCCTTGGGCAGCCTGATATTGCAGCCTACGGCCGTTCCCCCGTTTTCGCGCGCGCCGCGGCTGGCGCCTTCCATAATACCTGGCCCGCCGCCCGTCATCACGGCAAACCCCAGGCTGGCAATACCGCTGCCCATTTTCCTCGCGTCCTCATAATGGGGGGATAATGGCTGCACCCGCGCGGAACCGAATACTGCTATGCAGGGGGGAACAAAGTGGAATACCCTGAAACCCCTGATAAACTCCCAGGCGATCTTGAGCAGGAAAATAAATTCCCGGATACGCGACCGCGGCCCTTCCAGGAAATAACGTTCTTCTTTGAATTGAGCTTCCCGGGCGGATGTGCCGGGATGTTGCTGGGAGATGGTGCCGGACATATAAAGGTATTTCCGGCAATTTCAAAAAATGCTGCGCCATGGGCAAGAATGAGCGTCACAGTGGGGAATGACCCTCGTCACAACCGTTAATTGACCATGCGTTCCAGCTTTGCCAGGTTTTCTATCATGATAGAGCCTTCTTCAATTCGGATCAGCTGCTCGTCGCGGAAATCGCCCAGCGTCCTGATCAGCGATTCCTTGGCCACGCCCGCGATTGCGGCGATATTGTCCCGGCCTATATCCAGGCTGAACCCGGCCGTTTTGTCGGGGTTGTATTTCCGGTAGAGGTACAGGAGCGCATCGGCCACTTTTTTGCGCAGGGAATTATAAGCAAGGCCCAACAGGTGCTGCTCGCTTTCGGAGATGTTGGAGGTCAGCAGCCGGAGGAATTTTCTCATGACGTCCATATTGCTGTACACCAGCGCTTCGAAGTCGCTGCGGGGGATAACGGCCAGTTCGGCCGGCGTAATGGCCTCGGCCTCGTCCTGGTAAGTGCCTTCTTCCAAAAGGGCTTTGTAGCCGAGGAACTCGCCCTCGTTAAAGATCCGGGTGATGATCTCCTTCCCGTCCTCGTTATGCCGGCTGGTTTTTACCTTGCCTTTCAGAATGAAGTACATATAAGTGGGATGATTGCCCACGGCGTATATGAGTTGTTTCTTCTTGTAGGAATTGATATTGCGGCCTTCGCGCAGGTCCTTCAGCAGGTCATTCCCGTTCGCGGTTTGCAGGAGGCTGTTGAACCCGGCTAGGTCGGGCGTGAGCTCCTGCCGGAGCTTCTGGCTTTTTTTCAGCCGTACTTCCACCGCATGCAGCAGCTCCATGGGGTCGAACGGCTTAACGAGGTAATCGTCTGCGCCCAGCTCCATTCCTTTGCGGATATCTGTCCTTTCCGCGCGGGCAGACAGGAAAATGAAAGGGATATGGCTCATCTCATCCCGCTTTTGCAGCATGTGCAGCACGCCGTACCCGTCCAGCACGGGCATGGAGATATCACAGATGATCAGGTCCGGCTTGTGCTCCAGCGCCAGCTTCACACCTTCCCGGCCATCGGAGGCCGTTAATACCTTGTAATTGTCCATTTCCAGTATCTCCGCGATATTTTCCTGGACGTCCGACATATCTTCGATGACAA